>NZ_JAVIJB010000032.1:0-76463 GCF_033977165.1 Mesorhizobium captivum | reverse complement strand
CGGACCGGGATTTTGCTACCGGTTGTCAAATTTCTCTCTCCGGTTTTTCCAACTTAAACACCTCATGGAGTCAGCCGCGGTTTCAGCGGGATCGAGCCGCGGGGAGAAAACCGCTGTGCGGGGTTGACCCACGCTTTCTATTCGAACCCAAACTGCCGACGACAGTATGTCTCCCTTTGAAGTTGCGCGAAGACCTCTCGTATAGCCAGGCCTACACCTGGCTTGCAAGTCGCCCGACGATCGCCCGCGCAAACATGTCGTACTGGCATAGTCACGATCCGATGAATTCACGTCGAATGACGACGTTGTCGCCGGGGGAGGCGAATATCCTCTTTGGCCATCGGGGCAGTACGGTGCCACAGATGACGGCCCGGATTGCGGCATGGGGGCGCGATTTCATCCCGCGCCTGGCTGCAACCTCGTCGGATCATGAATACGATCGCTTTATTGAGAAGGAGGGGCCAAAAGCGTAGCGATGGATGACCAGCCAGGGGCAACTCCAAGAAAGTTGAGCAAGGTTTTCCGTCCGCGGCGTTCCGCCGAAGGCGTGACGTGGTCATGAAATAACCTTCTGACCACCTCGACATCAGCGTACCGCGGTTGAAGTAGATAGCGAGCCGATCGCCGGCGTCGCCAGAGGCGACCAGCGGTCCCGTCCGATCCGAGCGGCTCGCAGCGTCGGGGACAAAGGCCTTGGCACAGATTGCCAAATGTTTGGTTTGGCCAGCAATGTTGCCGCGTGTCTTGGTTTTGCCATTGGCCCGGCTTCGGGGCGGTCGCGCTTCGCCAATCCTGTCGACGTCGGCAAGCCATCGGCCATACTTCGCAGCCCCACTGGCGTCATCAGATTGCCCGCGATTGCCACCACGCCGCAGCGGCCCGGGGAGGGGGCCTTGTTGCAGTAAGCGGGCTTCGTCGTGCCGCGCTCCTCCTTCAATCGCCACCTTGTCATCGCACCGAACTCGATGCTGCCAGAGGTAAAATCGTGCGGCTCTGACATGGATCAGGGCAAACAGGCCGCGACTGCGTAATTGATGCGACGCGGATTGGCGTCCGCCGGAATTTCCAGATCGGGACTTGCGATGAAATTTGGCACAGAGATCGTCCTTCTAGGCCTTTTTGCTTTTGGCGCCCTCGTAGCCGCCGGCTTCGGGGTGGATGAACCATTTCGCCAGCACATGTGGGTTTTGTTCTTCGCCGTGGCTGGCTTCAACGCGATGCTGATGCGCAACACCGAGTTCAAGCCCGCGGCGCCGATCGACCCTTCCGCCTACATGGATGGACCGATCCGCTACGGGGCCATCGCAACGGTGTTCTGGGGTGTCATCGGCATGCTGGTCGGCGTCGTCATCGCTCTTCAGCTTGCATTCCCTCACCTCAACATCGAGCCTTGGTTCAATTTCGGCCGGCTGAGGCCGCTTCATACCTCCGGCGTCATCTTCGCCTTCGGCGGCAATGCGCTTCTGTGCACATCTATGTATGTCGTGCAGCGCACGTCCCGCGCCAGGCTGTTCGGCGGCAATCTCGCCTGGTTCGTGTTCTGGGGTTACCAGCTCTTCATCGTCATGGCCGCGACCGGCTATCTGCTGGGCATCACCGAAGGCCGCGAATACGCCGAGCCTGAATGGTACGTCGACATCTGGCTGACAATCGTGTGGGTCGCGTATCTGGTCCTTTTCCTTGGCACCATCCTGAAGCGGAAGGAACCGCATATCTACGTCGCCAACTGGTTCTACCTCTCCTTCATCATCACCATTGCGATGCTGCACGTGGTCAACAACCTGTCGATGCCGGCTTCTTTCCTGGGGTCCAAGAGCTACTCCGCCTTCTCGGGCGTTCAGGATGCGCTGACGCAGTGGTGGTACGGGCACAATGCCGTCGGCTTCTTCCTGACGGCCGGCTTCCTCGGCATGATGTATTACTTCGTGCCGAAGCAGGCGAACCGCCCGGTCTATTCATACCGTCTATCCATCATCCACTTCTGGGCGCTGATCTTCCTCTATATCTGGGCCGGGCCGCATCACCTCCACTACACCGCCCTGCCAGACTGGGCGCAGACGTTGGGCATGGTGTTCTCGATCATGCTTTGGATGCCGTCCTGGGGCGGCATGATCAACGGCCTGATGACGCTCTCCGGTGCCTGGGACAAGCTGCGCACCGATCCCATCATCCGCATGATGGTCGCGGCCGTCGCCTTCTACGGCATGTCGACCTTTGAAGGGCCGATTATGTCGATCAAGACCGTCAACTCGCTCTCGCACTACACGGACTGGACCATCGGCCACGTCCATTCGGGCGCGCTTGGCTGGGTCGGCATGATCTCGTTCGGCGCGATCTACTACATGGTGCCCAAGCTCTGGAACCGCGAGCGGCTCTATTCTACGCGCCTCGTCACCTGGCACTTCTGGCTGGCGACCCTTGGCATCGTCGTCTACGCGGCCGTGATGTGGGTTTCCGGCATCATGCAGGGCCTGATGTGGCGCGAGTACGACGAGCAGGGCTTCCTCGTCTATTCCTTCGCCGAAACGGTCGCCGCCATGCATCCCTACTACGTCATGCGCGCCGCCGGCGGCGCCATGTACCTCTCCGGTGCACTGATCATGGCTTGGAACATCACAATGACCATCTTTGGCCACCAACGAGAAGAGGATCCGATGCCGGGCTCTGTCGCCGCCCTCCAGCCTGCGCGATCAGGAGCCAGAAAATGGGCTTGATGGACAAGCACGCGCTGATCGAGAAGAACGCCACGCTACTTCTCGTCGGGTCCCTGCTGGTCGTGACCGTCGGCGGCATCGTCGAGATCGCGCCGCTTTTCTATCTCGAGAACACGATCGAGAAGGTGGAGGGCATGCGCCCCTACACCCCGCTCGAGCTCGCCGGCCGCAACATCTATGTGCGCGAGGGATGCTACCTCTGCCACAGCCAGATGATCAGGCCGTTCCGTGACGAAGTGGAGCGCTACGGCCATTACAGCCTGGCGGCCGAGTCGATGTACGACCATCCGTTCCAGTGGGGATCCAAGCGCACCGGGCCGGACCTGGCACGCGTCGGCGACCGCTACTCCAACAGCTGGCACGTTCAGCACCTCACCGATCCGCGTTCCGTCGTGCCGGAATCCATCATGCCGAGCTATGGCTTCCTGAAGGATACACCGATCGAGGTGAAGGACTTCTCCATGCACCTCGTCGCCAACCGGCGCGTCGGTGTCCCCTACACCCACGACCTGGTCGTGCAAGCCAACGCCGATCTGATGGCGCAGGCCGATCCCAACGCCGACACGTCCGGACTGGAAAGCCGCTATCCGAAAGCCAAGGTCGGCGACTTCGACGGCAATCCGCAACAGGTCACCGAGATGGACGCCCTGGTCGCCTATCTGCAGATGCTCGGCACGCTCGTCGACTTCAAGAACTACGACGAAGCCGCCGGCTACCGCTGAGGAGAACAAACCGATGGAATACAACCTGATGCGCGAGTTTGCCGACAGCTGTGGCCTGCTTGCCATGGTGCTCTTCTTTGCTGGATGCGTTGCCTTCGCGCTCAGACCGGGCGGTCGCAGTCAGGCTCATGAAGCCGCACACATCCCCTTCAAAGACGACTGATCATGAGCACGCAGTATATCGATGATATGTCGGGCATCTCAACCACCGGTCATGAGTGGGACGGCATCAGGGAACTCAACAACCCCCTGCCGCGGTGGTGGGTGGTCACCTTCTACGTCACCATCGCCTGGGCGATCGGCTACACCATCGCTTATCCGGCTTGGCCGATGCTGACCTTTGCAACAAAAGGTGCGCTCGGCTATTCAAGCCGCAATGACGTCAACAACAAGATGGCTGCGGCCGAAGCCGCCAAGGCCAAATATGTCGCGGCGATCCAGTCCAAGAGCGTCTCCGAAATCGCCGGCGACGACGCGCTGCGCGAGTTTGCCGTCTCGGCCGGCGGCGCGGCATTCAAGGTCAACTGCGTGCAATGCCACGGATCCGGCGCGCAAGGTTCGAAAGGATTTCCGAACCTTAACGATGACGATTGGCTGTGGGGAGGCAAGACGGGAGAGATCCAGCAAACGATCACGCACGGCATTCGTTTCACCGCGGATGGTGACACCCGCCAGTCGGAGATGCCTGCCTTCGTCGATGTGCTCAAGCCCGAACAGATCGCCCAGGTCAGCGCTTTCGTTGCCAGGCTCTCGGGGACCATCAAGGACAAGAGCCTGATTGAGCCCGGCGCCAAGGTCTTCGCGGAAAACTGCGCTGTCTGCCATGGTGAGAACGCAAAGGGCAACAGGGAATTCGGCGCACCCGATCTGACCGATGCGATCTGGCTCTATGGACCAGGCGAGACGGCGATAGCCGCCCAGGTGCGCACCCCGAAACAAGGCGTGATGCCAGCGTGGATCGAGCGCCTCGGCGAGATCAAGGTCAAGGAACTTGCAGTCTATGTCCATTCGCTTGGCGGCGGAGAGTAGGCGGCGGCCTATTCTCGGCCCTCCCCCCGCCAAGCGACGAGGCCCGGCGCGAGCCGGGCCTCGACCGAATTGCGGCAGTCCGCGATTGAACTTCCTCAACGCGACGCTGCCCGCCATGCGGCAAGGGTTGCCCGACCATCGGCCAGAACCCGTGGCCGAGTGTCGGCCGGGAACATCGTCGCTGGTCACCGGAGCTTCTCGTGCTTGATAACAAGCAGATAAAATGGCTCGAAGCCGAAGCGGTCAACTCCGCCACGACACGCCAGCCGCTCTATGCCGCGCGCAAGAAGGTCTTCCCCAAGCGCGCCTCCGGCCGTTTCCGCCAGTTCAAATGGCTGGTCATGGCGATCACGCTCGGCATCTATTATCTCACGCCCTGGCTGCGCTGGGATCGTGGCGCCTTCGCCCCCGACCAGGCCGTTCTCATCGATCTGGCGAACCGTCGTTTCTACTTCTTCTTCATCGAGATCTGGCCGCAGGAATTCTACTACGTCGCCGGCCTGTTGGTCATGGCCGGCGTCGGCCTGTTCCTCATTACATCGACGATCGGGCGGGCCTGGTGCGGCTATACCTGCCCGCAGACGGTCTGGGTCGACCTGTTCCTAGTCGTCGAGCGCGCCGTCGAAGGCGACCGCAATGCCCGCATGAAACTGGACGCCGCACCATGGACCGCACGCAAGCTGGTCCTGCGAGCATCGAAGCACGCGATCTGGCTGGTCATTGCGGTGGCCACCGGCGGCGCCTGGATCTTTTACTTCGCCGACGCGCCTAGGTTGCTCGGCGAAGTCGCCACCGGAACCGCCGCGCCCGTCGCTTATGTCACCATCGGCGTTCTGACCGGAACCACCTATCTGTTCGGCGGGCTGATGCGCGAGCAGGTCTGCACCTACATGTGCCCGTGGCCGCGCATCCAGGCCGCCATGCTCGACGAAAATTCGTTGACGGTGACCTACAACGACTGGCGCGGCGAGCCGCGGTCACGCCATGCCAAGAAGGCATTGGCCGCCGGCCAAGCGGTCGGCGACTGCGTCGACTGCAAGGCCTGTGTCGCCGTCTGCCCGATGGGGGTCGACATTCGCGACGGCCAGCAGCTCGAATGCATCACCTGCGCGCTGTGCATAGACGCCTGCGACAACATCATGGATAAGCTCGGCCGCGAACGCGGGCTGATCTCCTACGCGACGCTTTCCGACTACAACACCAACATGGCCATAGCGACGGCAGGCGGCACCCGCCCGATCGATCCCACTCTCGTTCGGACCGCCGGCGGCGCTTTCTCCGACAAACTGACGCATTTCCACGTTCACAAGATCTCTCGTCCGCGCACCTTTGTCTACATGGGCTTGTGGTCACTGGTCGGCATCGGGCTGCTCTTTTCACTGATGACCCGCAACCGGCTCCAGGTGAACGTACTTCACGACCGCAACCCGCAATTCGTGACGCTGTCCGATGGATCCATTCGCAACGGCTACACTGTGAAGCTGCTAAACATGACCCCTGAGCCGCGAACCATAGTCGTCACGATGCAGGGACTGGAGGGCGCGCAAATGAACCTCGTTGGCTCTGACCTGCCCGCAGGCCGTTCCTTCGCTATCCCCGTCGAACCCGACCGCCTCAAAACGTTGAAAATCTTCGTGCGCCAGCCCGCCAATCAGCTCCGGGGCCAGACACAGACCTTCACGTTTGTCGCAAACGACCAGGCCGGTTTGGAGTCGGACCGATACATCGCCACCTTCAACGCGCCGGAGACGACCAGGTGAGCACTAAAACAGAGCAACCTCGCGAATTCACCGGCCGGCACATGCTTCTCATCATCTCGGCCTTTTTCAGCGTGGTTGTCAGCGTTAATGCATTGATGGCGACGCTTGCCAGTACAAGCTGGACCGGGCTCATCGTCGAAAACGCCTATGTGGCGAGCCAGCAATTCAACAAGAACGCGGATGAAGGCCGCGCTCAAGCGGCACTTGGCTGGAAGAGCCAGTTGACCATTGCCGGTGGCGAGGTTCGCTACAGGCTCGCGGATGCGGCTGGCAAGCCTGTCGCATTGCATGGCGTCAAGGTGCTCTTTCGTCATCCCGCCTACGAAGCCGAGGACTACTCCATCACTTTAGCCCTTGCCTCCGGTCAGGAATACGCGGCCCGGCATACGCCCCGCAATGGCGTCTGGATCGCTGAGGTGCACGCGGACGCAGGTCTTGCGAAGCCCTATCGGGAAGTCCGCCGAGTCATCGTTTCCAATGGGGCGTTGCAATGAGTTGCTGTGCACCTGGCGCCGAGATGGTTCCGGATCCAGGCAGGGTGACGCCGGACTTGCCCTCAAACCAGGAAATCAGGCTGGCAAGCCGCCGTCTTGCCGACGGCATCATTCAGTCGGACTTGTCGGTCCCGACGGTCCACTGCGGAGCCTGCATCCAGGCGATCGAGGCAGCACTCGCAAAACTCGACCGCGTCGAGAGCGCGCGCGTCAACCTATCGACGAAACGGGTGTCGGTGCAATGGCGCGAAGGTGAGGTGCCGCCGATCATAGCCACGCTCGAAGGACTGGGTCATCCGGCGCACCTCTTCGAAGCCGACGGCGACGAGAAGGACGCGATGCTTTCGGGATTGGTCCGGGCAGTCGCGGTCGCAGGCTTCGCGGCGGGCAATATCATGCTGCTCTCGGTCTCTGTCTGGTCGGGCGCTGAAGGGCCAACCCGCGATCTGTTCCACTGGGTCTCGGCGCTGATCGCCATTCCCGCGCTTGCATTCGGCGGCGGCATCTTCTTCCGGTCGGCCTGGAATGCGCTGCGACATGGCCGCATGAACATGGACGTCCCGATCGCTGTCGGAGTTTCGCTCGGCTATGCGATGAGCCTCTACGAGACAGTCATTCATGGCGAGCACGCCTATTTCGACGCGTCGGTATCGCTGCTGTTCTTTCTGCTGATCGGCCGGACGCTCGACCACCTGCTGCGCGAACGGGCCCGAACCGCCGTCAAGGGCCTGTCCCGGCTGGCTGCCCGCGGTGCCATGGTCTTGCGCGATAACGGTGCACGCGACTATCTGCCGGTCGGCGAGATCGAACCGGGCATGCATGTGTTGATCGCCGCTGGCGAACGGGTACCCGTCGACGGCAGGATCGTTCAAGGCGCGTCGGACATTGATTGCTCGCTAGTCTCGGGCGAGAGCACGCCGCTAGACGTCGACGCGGGAGAACTGGTCCAGGCCGGCATGCTCAACCTGACCGGCCCGCTGACTGTCGAGGCGATCGCAGCCGCCAAGGATTCCTTCCTGGCGGAAACGGTCCGTCTGCTGGAGGCCGCCGAGGGCGGCCGCGCCCACTATCGCCGGATCGCAGACCGCGTTGCCGTGCTTTATGCGCCGGTGGTACACCTGACGGCATTCGCGACGTTTCTTGGCTGGATGGCCGCCAGTGGAGACTGGCACAGGGCGATGACGATCGCCATCGCCGTCCTGATCATAACCTGCCCCTGCGCACTCGGCCTTGCCGTGCCCATCGTCCAGGTTGTCGCCGCGCGACGACTGTTCGACAACGGCATCATGGTCAAGGACGGGTCGGCCCTGGAACGCCTGGCGGCCATCGACACGGTGGTCTTCGACAAGACGGGCACTCTGACGCTGGGAAAACCCCGGCTCGTCAACAGCTCGTCTATCGATCCGGCCATGCTGGCCATCGCCGCCGCGATGGGCGCGCATTCCCGCCATCCGCTTTCGCAGGCGCTCGCCGGCCTCGCGAGCCCGGCCGGGCAGCCGACGTTCAATGAAGTGAGCGAGCATCCGGGTTTTGGCATCGAAGCGACTGCCGCGGGCGGAACCTGGCGCTTGGGCAGGCGGGGATGGGCCGGCAGCAAGGGTCGGATCGGTGCCGACGGAAAAACCGGTGTGACGGTGCTGACCCGAAACGGAAGGCTTGTCGCATCCTTCGAATTCGAGGACGCCTTGCGGGCGGATGCGGACACGGTCATTGCGCAGTTGAAACATGCCGGACTTACGGTGGAAATGTTGTCCGGCGATACGGTCGCCGCATGCGCCGTGGTCGCCGACGCGCTAAAGCTCGACCGTTTTACCCCCGCTCTCGTGCCCTCGGTAAAGGTCCAGCGGATCAGGCAGCTGACCAATGATGGTCACCGGGTCTTGATGGTCGGCGATGGCCTGAACGACACGCCCGCGCTGGGCGCGGCGCATGTCTCGATCGCTCCGGCCAGTGCCGCCGACATCAGCCGCAACGCTGCGGATTTCGTCTTCCTTCGCGAGAGCCTATGGGCGGTACCCCTTGCCTTGGACGTCTCGCGGAAGGCGGGTCGGTTGGTCCGCCAGAACATCGCCATCGCCATCGTCTATAATGCGATTGCCGTGCCGATCGCTATTTTTGGACACGTCACTCCGCTGATCGCCGCCATTGCCATGTCCGCCTCGTCGCTGCTTGTCATTGGAAACGCGCTGCGCCTGCAAGGCTTTGCACCTACCACGACGGTTCCTTCGGCAACGCGCGCGGGCATTGGCGCATGGGTGCGGCCCTCATGACCACGCTCGTCTACCTATTGCCAGCAGCGCTGTTCCTTGGCGCGCTTGGGCTATCCGGCTTTCTATGGGCGTTGAGGAATGGTCAATACGAGGATCTCCACGGGGCCGCTGAGCGCATCCTCATCGACTGGGACGACAAGCTGGAACGCTGACCTGATCACTGTGCCGGCAATTGTACGGATGGCGGTGGTCAGCCGGGTCGACTTGGTCGGGGCCAGACTACCAAGGCTCCCACAGCGAGCTCGCCAGCGACGTTCAATTAGCCCTGCCGCTCGAAGGACTTGTCGCCCGTTCCTCCGTGCAGGCGGCTGACGTGACAAACTACCTCGCATGGCAGACAGGAGCGTCCGATGTTTGTTTAGAAATTCTGCCGAGCCGATGCGACGGGCGCGAAGAACGGATCAGCCAAGATTAAGTTTGCCGAGCGTACGCCGCAGCGGCGCCCGTCATTCCAGGCTGACGTGACCACATGGCCGACATTTTCTTGGGCCGTTGACCAGTCGAGCATAAAACCCGCCGCTGTCGGCTTTGCCGCCTCTGGCTGATCCAGATCAAGGTTATCTTCTGACCGGCGTGGTTACGTCGACCAATCCTTCAAGGGAGAGTGCATGTCTAACGGACAGTGTGGTCGTTACCTTCAGCGAACCGCCGTGGTGAGAATCCCCCTTGCTGATTGGCAATCTGCCTGGCTCGGCCCACGGTCCTATCGGCTGCGTTGCTGGCTGCATCCTTCGTTGCCGATTTATGCGCATTCTTGTGTCCAGTGGCTTGAGGCAATGCGGCGCACACTGGCAGCCAGGGCAACCGGTCCACGGATTGCGGCTCAACGCAACCAGCACCTCACCCAGATAGCCGACGCGATGGCAGCGCGCTGATGGCCAGCTGCGACGACAGTTTCGACATCATCGTCGCCGGAGCCGGGCCGGTCGGACTTTCCTTCGCCGCATCGCTTGCAAAGAGCAATCTCAAAGTGGCGGTGGTTGACCAGCAGGCCCTCGAAAGCCTGGCGAATCCACCTTCCGATGGTCGCGAGATCGCGCTGACCTTCGCCTCGATCAGCATCCTTCGCGAGCTCGGCGCCTGGGACGCCATCTCCGCTGGTCACAAGTCACCAGTGCAAGGCGCGCGCGTGCTCAACGGATCGAGCCCTTTCGCTCTGTGTTTCGATCCTCCAAGAGGATCTGCAGAACCACTCGGATTTCTGGTCCCAAATTGTCGGATCCGCGATGCCCTGTTCAAGATCATCCGCTCGCACCACCGTGTCCAGCTGCTATGCGGCCACTCGGTCGTTGGCGTAACCAACAGCCGCAAAGGGGCGGTCGTAACGCTTTCCGACGGCAGGCGGTTGACCGCTCGGCTTTTCGTTGCAGCAGATTCGCGTCTGTCGCGAACGCGCGACCTGCTCGGCATCGCCGCCGACATCAATCGGCTTGGCAGCTCGATGGTGATTTGCCGGGTCAGGCACGAACGCGCCCACCATCAGCTCGCGGTCGAATGGTTTGATCACCATCAGACCATAGCGATCTTGCCGCTGATGGAAGACGAGTCGTCATTGCTTGTCACATTGCGCGCAAACGAGGCCAATAGACTTCTTGCTTTAGACGACGATCTGTTCCTGATCGAATTGACGGACCGGTGCCGAGGGCGCCTCGGAAAAATGACCCTCGCAAGCAAACGCCATATCTATCCATTGGTCACGACCTGGGCGCACAGCTTCTGGGCTCCAAGCGCCGCACTCGTCGGCGACGCTGCCGTCGGCATGCACCCGGTGACCGCCCATGGCTTCAACATCGGCCTCGGCGGCCAAAAGCGACTCGCCCACGGAATACTGACGGCTATTCGCAATGGTCACGACATTGCCGACCCTGACATGTTGCGCAGATACGAGAGCCGCCTGCGCTTGAAGGCGGCACCTATGTATCACGCTACCAATCTGCTGGTCGGGATCTACTCAAACGAGCACCGGGCGGCCCGATTTGCAAGACATGTGGGGCTTCGCTTGGGTCAATATCTTCCGTTCGTCCGGCACGGCATTGCGAACATGCTTGGGCGATGAAAAAGCTGCCAGTAGATTTCGGGCTATTGCGGCGGAGGGATGCCAGCTGCGCTGCGACATTCGCCCGAGCAAGTTGCTGTCCCTGGCGCGCAATTCGGCAGGGATTTCCGGCTGGAGGTCCTTCGTTCCCGAGTTCCTGGGTGGCATTTTGGTCGGCCCTGGGGTCGCGTTGGCTTAAGGAAACGGAGCTGCGCCGGATCTTGCCTCAGCCCGCATCGCCGTATGCTGGCACAAATGCTCCCGTCCGCAGGATGAGGCGAAGCGCTCCGGTCCATATCTCGCCACTGGCACCGCCCCCCGGTGTCGGGCTGCCGTCTTTTTTCTTGTCGGAACGCCAGTCAGCCGGCGAACAATTCCCTGTAGCCTGTCGTCACCATCCAGTTCGCCCGATCGAGATGGCTGCGGGCCGCATTGCGGGCCCGTTCCGGTTCGCGTTCAGGATCGATGCCGAGGATCAGCTGAGCCATTTCCTCGTAACTGGCACTGTCGGCGGCGGCGTCCAGGAACCGCATATAGGTCGTAAAATGCTCTTTGTCGTAGGCCGTGAGGCTATCCGACCAGGGAACTTCGTCTTGCATTTCGATGTCCAAGTGCTTTGTGCGAGTTCGGCTTCCGGGCGCGTCTTCCACGATCCCAGATGCGTTTTGAGCGGCTCACTATAACGAATAGGAACGATCGTTCCTAGAACGATAGTTCCGGTTCTGGTCCGTATATCGCCATGGACCTCAAAGAGGTGATGGCGATCAACATGCGTCGTGTGCGCCATCATCAGGACCTGACGCAGGAGGAATTGGCGGCTCTCGCGCAGCTCAGCATGCGTTATGTGGGCTCAATCGAGCGCGGCCGCGTCTCCGCGAGCGTAAGTGTCCTGGGTCGGCTCGCAAAAGCTCTTAATGTTGATCCTTGCGAACTGATCAAGCCGCCCCGGTGATCAAGCAATCCATATTCCCCGTCGGCATGACTCGTTAATGCATGTCGCCCAGAAGTGTGCAGCGGTTCTAGGACAACGACCTGCATCAAAAAAAGCGCGTCGCCTGAATCCGTTTCAGCGCGACGCTCTAGATGGCGGCGTTCAACCCCTTGGACTGAGCGGCGCCTCAGCGCAGACGGCGCTCACCGGACGCTCGGGAAATCGAGCCTGCTCGGCGATGCGGTCGGCCGATGGCCGCGTTCAGACGTTTTCCGGCGTGGCAGCAAAAGAGCCAACTCGTTGAGGGTTAACAGCCAGGAACGATTGTGGCCGATTGTTTAATAGTCGTTTCGAAGTTCCAAAATCGTTAAACAATGATGTAATGAAAGTTTCACAAGACTATCTTGTATTGTTGGTTCTATCGTGTAACGTGTTGTGATGCTTTGGTTATCTGGAGGAAGATTGTAAAATATATTGGGTCGGCTACGTTGTTGACCTCAGGTCGGCAACCGGATTCATACCTATGATAGGAGATGTGACCATAACCGCAAACTCTAACAATGGAACTCGCCAAGCATCCACCGCATCGGCGTTGCGGACTCTGGTATGTTCGAATGAAATCGCTTTCCTTATGGAAGCCCACGACGCCCTGTCGGCGTCGGTCGCGGAGGCCGCCGGCTTTCGAGGCCTGTGGGCCTCAGGACTGTCGATCTCGTCCTGCCTGGGCTATCGCGATGCGAACGAAGCGTCGTGGACTGAGATCGTCGATGCTGTGCACAGAATCGTCGAGGCCACGCAAATACCTGTTCTTGTCGACGGCGACAGCGGATTCGGGAATTTCAACAATGCGCGCCTGTTCGCGCGCAAGCTGCACCAACGCGGGGCGGCCGGTGTCTGCGTCGAGGATAAGAGCTTCCCAAAAAAGAACTCGTTTGTCGCAGACCGGCACTCACTCGCTGAGGTCGGTGAGTTCTGCGGACGTCTGCAGGCTATTCGGGACCACGTGCCGGATCCGGAATTTGTTGTGGTCGCGCGGATCGAGGCACTCATCGCGGGGCATGGTCAAGATGAGGCGCTGACGCGGGCACATGCTTATGCTGACGCCGGTGCCGACGCGATCTTGATCCATTCGCGCAAACCAGACGCAGCGGAAATTCTCGCCTTTAGCCGCGCCTGGAGGAACCGTCTTCCGGTAGTGATCGTCCCGACGAAATATTACAGCGCGCCGGTCGCGCAATACAGAGCGGCACAAATCTCAACGGTGATTTGGGCGAACCATAATATGCGTGCTGCGATCTCGGCCATGCGCCAGGTTTGCGACCGCATCATCCGCGAAGAGAGCACCGCCGGGATCGAGCGCGACGTTGCGACGCTCGAAGACCTCTTTGATCTGCTGAAATATCAAGAGCTCTCCGCGGCCGAACAAAAATATCTGCCGCAAATAGCGAGCAGTACCCGATAAACGGGCCTGACTTCCCAAATCAAGGCAAGGAGGCGCCGATGCTTGCTCGACGCACAAGCTCGTTCGGTTCATCTGGAACCGCCGCGGCGCGGGCCGCCGCAAGACAGGCAGCCCACAGCCGCCAAGAGGTGATCGACCTGACCGCTGGCGAGATCTGGAGCGAGCTCGCTCCGACCATTCGCGAAGGCGCGATCAATGCTATCAACAACGGCGTCAATCGTTACACCGATACGCTCGGCATGATGGAATTGCGCGAGGCGCTGGCGCGGAAGGTCTCCTTCGATACGGGCCAGACCTGGAGAGCCGACGAGATCGCGGCAACGACAGGCGCCAAGCAAGCGCTCTTCAATGCGACCATGGTGCTGCTGAATCCAGGCGATGAGGTGATTATCCCTTGTCCCTACTGGACGACGTTCTCGGCCCAGGTCGTAATTGCAGGTGGCAAGCCGGTTTTCGTCGATACGCGTTCCAACGCCTACGTCCCTCGGATCCAGGACATCGCTGCGGCCTTGACCGAAAAGACCCGTGCGATCGTCGTCAATACGCCCGCCAACCCGTCGGGTGCGGTCTACGATTTTGATACGCTGACGGCGATCGCCCATCTGGCGATCAACCGCGACCTGTGGGTCATTTTCGATGAATGCTATGCCAACTTCGTCTACGGCCATCATGTCCATCACCCGATCGTCTCGGTTGTGCCCGAAGTCAGGTCTCGAACAATTATCGTCAACGGATTCAGCAAGTCGCTGGCCCTGACGGGCTGGCGGATCGGCTATCTGGCGGCTCCAAAGGAAGTTGTTGATGCCGTCAGGGCCTTGCAGTCCCATACCACCTCAAATCCCAATGTGATCGCCCAACATGCGGTGCTGGCTCACCTTGAGCGGGGAGACGGCCGCCATGAGAGCAAGCTGGGCTTGCAGCTGGCAAGTTCCAGGCAGATCGGTCTCGGCATCCTCTACTCATTGAGGCGGATCCCCGCGCCTCGGGCGCAGGGCGGCATTTATTTCTATCTTGATCTTTCCAAGTTGCGACCCGCATTCAAGAATGGTCAGGCGAGCGCCGATGACGTTGTGACCTCGCTCCTTGCCGACGCCGGCGTCGCAGCTGTATCGGGCACCGCCTTCGGCGACCCCCTCGGTCTGCGCCTGTCCTATGGAATTCCTCCCGAACAACTCCAAACCGGGCTAACCCGGCTGGTTGATGTCCTCAACAGCTGGAAATGACACCACGAAGAAAGGGGGATCGACATGCCTGTCGCCGCGCCCAAGAAAGCCGTCATTCTCGCCGCCGGAATGGGCTCACGTCTGCGCCCGCTGACCGATCTGCGGCCGAAGCCCCTGATCGAAGTCAACGGCACATCGATCCTGCACAATGCGCTGCGAAACCTCGCAGCAATCGGCGTGGAAGAGGTCATAGTCGTCGTCGGCTACCGCAAAGACGCTATTCAATACGCATGCGGCAACCGCTTCCACGGCATCGAGATCACCTATGTGGAGTCAACGGTTTTCGAGCGCACCGGCAGCGCCTATTCGCTTTGGCTAGCCCGCGATATGCTGCTTTCGGGGGATTGCTATCTTCTCGAAGGCGACGTCTTCTTTGAACAGGAAGCACTCCACTATCTTAACATAGCCGATGCCACCGACGTTGCCGCCGTTGTAACGTTCGACGCTACGATGCAAGGGTCGGCGGCGGTCATTTCGGCGAGCGGATTGATCTCGACTTTCCGCACAAAGCAGACCGCGGCAGATCTTGCCGAAAGCGGGCCCAAGCTCTTCAAGACGATGAATCTACTGCGTTTGGCCGCGTCTAGCCTCAGAGGCCTCATCGTTCCCGCGCTCGACGAGGTCATTGGCTCAGGTGCTACTCAGGCGCACATAGAGGAACTTCTTGCCTATCTCGTGGAAAGGCGCGGGCTCCAACTAGCCGCGGCCCGTTGCGATGGCGTGAAGTGGTGCGAGATCGACAGTGCCGAGGATCTGCAAAGCGCGCACAGCATCTTTGCTGACGCCGCGCAGCCGCTCCACCCCGCCCGGGCGTAGCGCCTGCCATAATCAGCGAGGGAGGTCTCGATGATCCGCCTGCTTGTCGATCCGGCAAATGCAATGACCGCCATGGGCCTTGCACTCTCCTCGATCGGCATCGATTTCTCGATCGCCGGGTTTCCGGAGATCGGCGTGGCATTCGTTTTGTGGGCGCTCTTGGCTGATCATTTCGACGGTGTCGTCGCGCGGCGAATGCGAGGCAGCCGTTCGGCGGAAACGGCAGAGGTCGGCAAGAATTTGGACTCACTCGCCGATCTCGTCAGCGCTGGAATTTTTCCAGCCGTGACCCTGATCGTGGTCGGGCACGGATCGCCACTGTGCGTTGTTTCTGGAGCCATTCTCGTCGTCGCCAGCGCCTTGCGGCTGAGTTTCTTCAACGTGGTGGGGTCTCCGACAGGGCGGTTCGTCGGAGTACCGACCAGCTGGGTCATGCCGGTGACGGCGATTGTGTTCTTGCTTCGTCCCACTCTCCCCGAAAGCATTTTCGCGAAGCTGTTCGCATTCCTCCTCATCCTGCTCGCCATTCTCCACGTCTCGCCGGTCCGTGTGCCTAAAACCGCGGGCTTCATGTATTTGGTCGTGACGGCGTTTTGCGTCGTTGCATCCACGGCGCTCGCATTTCGGGGCGCGTCTTGAGGCCGGCGGGAAAGTGCCGCGAGCACGGCAGGCCGACGTATCCTTTGTGTCCGGGCGACCGTGCTCAGCCATTGCGGCAGGCCGACGTAGGGCTGAACAATCGATAAGGCATGTCACATCGCGCTTATCTCCTCATTCGTCCATCGCCAATGTTGCATGATGCAGCTTCGCGTTTGGCTCTGTCGTTTCTGAGGTCGCTCGCGGCTACGTTCGCAAACGACGACAGCCACGACTTCAAGCTTCTTGCCCCTTGTCGGCACCCACGAAAACCAGGGAGCGCCTCATGAGCCGTCCGCGAACCAGCGCAATCGATCTTTCGACCGCGCTGCCGCCGTGCCCATCTTTTCTGGGAGAGGCTTTGTCTCGATCCCTCGTCGAACTGGCCTCGCAATCGCAGCTCCACTGGCAGATCCGGAAAAATCGGCCCGGTGGAGAGGAACGGGATCGCGAGATCGGCTCCATATGGATAAAGCCGCGCGTCGGGGAGATCCTCCCCGCGGATCGCATCCTGGTGACCAACGGCACCCAAAACGCGCTCGTCGTCATACTGCGGCACTTGTGCAAACCGGGTGACGTCGTTGTAGCCGAAAAGCTGGCTTATCTCCTGATACGTCCGATAGCCTTGTCGCTCGGCCTTATCGTAATCGGTGTCGAAATGGACGCGGAAGGGGTCGAGCCGGCCGCGCTCGAGGCTGTATGTCGGCGAGCCAGTCCCAAACTTCTCTACTGCACCCCGACAGTCCAGAATCCCACCACGGCAGTCATGTCAGCAAGTCGGCGAGCCGAAATTGTCCGCGTGGCACGAGCGCACAACATTGCGATCATAGAAGACGATGTGCTCGGCCGTCTCCATCCGGAAGCACCACCATCACTGTACGCCCACGCCCCGGATACCACCTGGTACATTATGAGCGTTTCCAAGTGCTTCGCGATGGGCCTTAGATTGGCCTATCTGGCGATACCCGAGGGCCTCGCGGCGGCAGATGTCTTCAGGCCGCATCTAAGGTCGTCGTCGATGTTTGCCAACTCTTTGTCCTGCGAGCTCGTTGCGCACTGGGTCGAAGGGAGCAACGCTGGGCAAATCGTCGACACCGCGCGTGTCGAAGTCACGGCAAGGCAACAATTGGCCCTGCAGCATCTTGGCCGATCCGGCGCCAAAACCGTGCCGGGGGCTTTGCACTTGTGGATAGAACTGCCTCAAAATGCGAGCTGTGACGCAGTCGTCGAAGCCGCTCTGGCGGCTGGCGTCCAGATTAGATCCGCCAGGGTTTTTTCGGTGGACGATCAGCCACCTCCCAACGCGATCCGCGTGGCGATTACGGGTCCCCAGGATCACGTGCAGCTTCATGCCGGTTTGTCGATCGTTGCGGAAATCCTTTCCGCCCATCTCTCACACGACCCACCATGAAGACGTTAAACAGCGCATCCATCAAGACAAGGAATACGGGAAATGAGCACGACAGACCGTCAAATAATGACCACCGCGCCTGCGGATCTGTTTGCGGGAGCCGCTTACTATTTTGCGCGCTACCAAGCAGACTATCCGGCCGCGATGTTCGATTTCTTGACACAAAATTACCTTTCTGGCCGAGAGCCGGCCGTCTTGCTCGATCTTGGCTGTGGAACGGGCCAGATCAGTGTTCCGCTTGCTCGATTTGCCGATGAAGTCATCGCCGTGGACCCCGATCAAGGTATGATCGATGAGGCACGCCAATACGCCGCCAGGTCCGGCGCGCGCAACGTCTCCTTCGTGACCGGAAAATCCGAGGAGCTCCCCTTGGACATCGGCCCGTTTTCACTGGTCACGATAGCGGGCGCGTTCCATTGGATGGATCGGGAGCGGGTCCTGAAGTACCTTGAGAAGGTGGCGGCGCACGACTGTGCTATCGCTGTCATTTCGAGGCACCGTTCGAACTGTTCACCCGATGATTGGTGGTTGGAACAACTCGCCTATACCGAGGCTTTCTGGGGCGGTTTCTTTCCGGCGGGCAGCGAAGGTATCCGACCTGCCTTGAAGGTCGCGAATGGTGTCATCCTTGCCCGTTCTGCCTTCAGCGACATTCAGGACAAAAGCTTTCCTTACGAACATCATTGGGATCTGGATTCGCTCGTCGGCTATATCCTGTCCACATCCAAGGCTTGCCCTGGGGTGCTCGGCGACCGACGGCCGGCATTCGAGGATGGCTTGCGGTCCCGACTCTCGGCGATGTCGCCCACCGGGACGTTCATCGAGCGCGGCGTCGCTTCTTTGCTTTTGGCAGCGCGGCCATAACGAGCAGTGTCTCGCCCGTATATGGCGCGCATCATCTCAGCTTCGTTCAGCATGTCGCGCCGAGGCTTGGCGCGACATGCTGAACGGCTAACATTATGCACAAACCGCTTCCAGTTTATATGGCAACTGCTTCAAACGACCATGGAACTCACGAGCGCCATAGCTCAACATATGGTTGGCATGATCATAAACGAGCCGAACGCCCTTATCGACGAAGGACCCCACGTCGCTATGGTTGACGAGCGTGCCGCAGATCTTGCCTGCGTCCACTATCGTTTTGATCGCACGATCGACGACTTCGGCAACGGCTTGCGGCTTGTCGCCTTGCTGCCATTCGTAGGTGATGGGCTGAGCGCCGATCGTGAGGGCCAGGTCCCCAGGGGCAACCAAATAGGCGTCGACGCCTTCGACGGCCATGATTTGCGGCAAGTTGTTGACTGCCTCGATGGTCTCAATCATCAGGATAAGCAACCGGTCCTGGTGATCGAATGGCGCGGAGAACCTGAACCGGTCCACGATGCTCTGCGCTACTTTCGCGTCCGACACCAGCGGGATCATTAGACCATCGACGCCGCATTCGAGATACTTGGTCACCATCCATGGCGAGGGATCTTCCGGCCGCAGGATCGAAACGATTCCCGACAGACTCGAAGCGCGCGCCATCTCTTCCACCCGTTCCGGACCGGCCGAACCGTGTTCACAGTCGATGAGGACGGCATCGAACCCGCATTCAGCCAATTTTTCCACTAGGCTGGGCGACGGATGACTGGAGTGTACCAGGGTGCCGAAGCCCCCGGAACGGAGTTTTTCTTTTAGCGCGCGAGAGGCCGACAAGTCACGCTTTAGGAATGATGCCATTTGATAAAACCTTTGATTGAGGAGTGGTTGGGGTCAGGGTCGGTCAATGCAACGGCAGCAGATCGGAGACGTCACGTCCCATCTGCTCCAGTGCCTGCTTGGGTGCGACTTTCAGCAAAACCACCGATGCCAGGTGGTTCTTTATCACGGTGGTGATCTTGACTGAGTTCTCGCCTGGGAACGCTTCCCATGGTCCCATCACCGACAACGCCGGGATCAGCGCCTGGAGGTTGGGACGCGATGCATAATATTCCCGGAGCGCTTCGGTGCCGAGCGCGAGATCGTTGGCCGGGAGATAAGCCGTGTGCGTCGCCACGATTGTCTGCCCCGCGACACCTGAAGCGAACTTCATGAACTCCCATGCCTTTTGTCGCTGCTCCCGATCCTTGGAGAACATGATGCTGATGGGCCCAGCGGCGGGCAGGTGACCGGCTTCATTGGCAACCGGGAACGGCCGCATCGCAATTTGAAACTGTCCTTCGGCGCGTTTGGCGATAGCCGCATAACTGCTGCTTGAAGTACACAGGATGCCGATCTGACCCGCGGAAAATGCCTGTCGTGCCTGATCGCGTGACATGTCCGTTCGCGCTTGTCCGCATGCGCCGAAATCCCGCAAAATTCCAAGAGCGGCGAGCCCTTCGGGCCCGACAAATCCGACGTTGCGTTCGTCATCGGCCAAGATGCGGCCGCCAAACCCATTCAAGAGGCAATGGAACGTCCAGTTGCCACCGTTGTCGTACTCCATAAACGCGCCCACGACCTGGCCTTTGCCCATGGCATCGAGTTTGCGGCCCAGCGCCGTGATTGCTTCCCAGGAGTCCGGCGGCTCGCTGACGCCAATTCGCTTCAAGAGGTCGAGGTTATAGAGGATCACCGGCATCGAGACCGCAAAGCCAAGGCCGTGCATGCTTGCTCCAAAGCGGCCGATTCGTGTCACGGCCGGTGAGAAACTTTGTCCCCAACCGGCTTCGTTGCGCTGGTAATCATCCAGGCTTTGCGCAAGCTTTCTGTCGGCGAATACACGAAGACAGTTCGGGCTGATGAACAGGACGTCCGGCAGTTCCCCAACCATTGCCGAACGGAGCACGGTGGTGACGGCGGTCTCATCCTCTCGAATCGAGGTGTCTATGTTCAACGCAACGTCATGTCCCGCCTGATAGGCAGCTCCCAGCGCGGAATACATGTCGGCGAATATGGAGGGGAGCGCGACTACGCGCAGCGCATCCGAGGGCGCCGCGCGCGCGACAGACCCCGTGGTAAGGAAGATGGATGATGAACCGGCGAGAAAATGGCGCCGCGTGATTTCGAACATTGGTTGATCCTCATTGTATTTGTGAGCTGCGTTCATTTCACCGACCCACCAGTCATTCCCTCCACGAACCACTTCTGCGCGGCCAGGAATGCGATGAGCAAAGGGGCGACGACCAGTGTCGATGCGGCCATCAATGGGCCGTAGTCATTCCCGGCCTCCTCGTTCTTGAAGGCCATGATCCCGAGCGGCGCAGGCATCAGGTTGCCGTCGCGCACCGCAATCAGCGGCCAGAAAAGATCGTTCCAGTGAGCGACAACCGAGAAGATGGAAAACGCGATGACGGCAGGCAGCGCCATCGGCACCATGATTTTCCAGACGATGGCAAGTTCGCACAGGCCATCAAGCCGAGCCGCGTGGACAATGTCGTTCGGGATCTTCTTGAAGAATTGGCGCAAGAGAAAAATACCGAACGGTGAGACGACGTATGGAATAACCAGGGCCAGGTACGTGTTCAGGATGTCGAGCTTGTAGCAGAGGATGAACAAGGGAAGGGACAGCACCTGGTGCGGCAGAAGCAGCCCGACGAGAACCATGGCGAAAATGAAATCGCGACCCCAGAACTTGAGCTTGGCCAGAGCGTAAGCCGCCGGCGCGCACACGAGAATTTGTGCTGCCAGGATCAGAGCGCAGACAAGGAGGCCGTTGCCCATGTATCGCGGCAGAGGCACCGAAGTGATCGCCTTGGCGTAATTGTCGACACCATAAAATTGTGCCGGAAGGACCGAGAAGGTCGCCCGAAAAATCTCACCAGGCGATTTGAGCGACAGGCTGACCATCCAAACGAAGGGTACGAGAATGAATGCGGACGTGAGGACCAGCACGCCGTGGCGCAGGATGGCTGCCGCAGGAGAAAGGCGGATCGCGCTCATTGATAGTGTACCCGTTTGTCCATGCTACGCGCCTGGAGCAACGTCAGCGCCACGACGATTGCGAGAAAGACGATGGCGACCGCGGCGCCATAGCCCGCGCGCAAATATTCAAAACTTTCCCTGTAGATCGTGAAAAGCAGCATTTCCGAGGAGTGGCCCGGGCCGCCTTGGGTCAGGATCTGGATCGTGTCGAAGGTTTCGAAAGCTCTGAGCGCCACAACGATGACGACGAACATGGACACCGGTCCAAGCATTGGGATGGTGACGGTTCGCAGGCGATCGAGCCAGTGATCGGCCCCGTCAACATCGGCGGCGTCGTATAAATCGAGCGGGATGGACTTCAGCCCCGCCATGAAGAGCACCATGGCGTAACCGAGATTCTGCCAGATGCCGATAACGGCGAGGACAGGCAGGGCCGTCGTTTCGTCGCGCAGCCAGTTGGCGACAGGTAAACCAAGGGCCGCGAGGCTGTGGTTGACCAGGCCGATGGTGGGATGGAGCAAGGCCTCCCACGAGATCGCCATTGCAGTTGCCGTGGCCATGAAGGGCAAGAAATGAACTGCTCGATAAAGAGCGCGGCACGAATGGCTGCTCTCTATGAGCAGCGCGATCAAAAGTCCCGCAAGGACGGTTCCCGGAACAACCATCGCTACATAGACGACAGTGTTGATCAGCGACGCTCGAAAACCCTCGTCAAAGATGACTTCGCGGAAGTTTGCGAGGCCGACGAAGGAAAGCGAGCTGGCGCCGAACTGCCAGTCGCTAAACGCTATGACAAAGACGCCGACAACCGGCAGGAAGAACAGAACGACGAGAAAGATGAGAGCAGGCGCAATAAGTGTCCAACCCCACATTGCCTCATGCAACGAGTGTCTTCGTGGCAGCGAGACGCGCGACGATAGCTTCCCCGCGACCCCTTCCGCAGGCTGGGCAAGCCGACCGACAGCATTTAGGCTTGCGCTCATCAGGCCCATTCCCTGACTGGCGTGGACGAGTGAGCGCGCGAGACGTCTCGCGCACGAACCCGACGACCGTCGCTGTCGAAGACGAGCAGCTGGTCCGATCTGACCGAGACATGCAGCGTCTGTCCGGTGACAATATGGGGTGCGCGCTCGGCGGAAAGCCTGGCTATCAACGGTTGCTGGAGGCCGCACGGGTCGAAATAAACGAACAAATCGGAGCCCATATGCTCGACCATGCGTACCGAGCCGGTGATCACGCCCGGGCCGGAATGTTCAGCAAACTGGAAAGCCTCTGGGCGGATGCCGACAGTGACTTGGGAGCCCGGCGCTATCTCGCAAGCAACCGAAAGGGCCGAGCCTGCAAAATCGACCAAGCCAGGTTCGCGCATTGTTGCGTCCACCATGTTGATCTTTGGCGATCCGAGGAACTCAGCCACGCGTATGTCGTTCGGGTCGGCATAGATCTCCTGGGGCGGGGCAGCTTGCAACATCTCGCCGTCGCGCATCACAACGACACGATCGGACAGCGTCATCGCTTCCGCCTGGTCGTGCGTCACATAGACAAATGTCACCCCAAGGCGCCTGTGCAGGTCCTTGATCTCGGCACGCATTTGGACCCTCAGCTTGGCGTCGAGATTGCTGAGCGGCTCGTCCATCAAAAACACGGCAGGATGGCGCACCATGGCGCGACCGACCGCCACCCGCTGACGTTGTCCGCCGGACAGTTGTCCCGGTTTGCGATTGAGCAGATGCGCAATTCCCAGCGCTTCGGCGGTGCGAGAAACCTCCACCTCGATCCCGCTCATCACCGGCCCGGAGCCTGGTAGCCATCGGCCGATGAGCGGCAGGCGCTGCGCGCGGCTCAGTCGTCGCATTCGCAACGGCAGGGCGATGTTCGCGGCGACAGTCATATGCGGGTAAAGCGCATAGGATTGGAACACCATCGCCACGTCGCGACGCTTCGGGCGTACTCCATCCACCACACGACCGCCAATCTCGATGCTGCCTGTGTCCTGGACCTCGAGCCCGGCCAGTATGCGCAACAATGTCGATTTTCCGCATCCCGACGGGCCGAGAAGGGTCAGGAACTCGCCATCCGCAATCGAGAGCGAAACGTCATGCAGCACCCTTGTGGCCCCGAACGACTTGCGGATATTTGTTATGGTAATCCCACTCACGCGGCGGCCTCCTCATTCCTCACGCAAGCGACGACACGGCCAACTGACCTCGTCGCCGCGCACCGCGGATGGCAAAGGACACAGCGCTCAAGCGGTCTGATAGACCAGCTGTCAAACGTGCCCAACGCAAGACGATTGGGTAACCTGCGCCAGATTTGACGGCGACATGCAATGCGAGCTGTCGGCTCACGTTGCGCAAAGCAAAAAGTAAGAAAGCCGAGGCTATTGAGTGGAAATGTCATGCACCCATCCTGGGGCCGGAACTGATGGCTACGCGGTACCGCCGGGACACGACAGTCCGGTGACAAATATCGAATAATGTGATGGATGGTCCCAGTTTGGAGATGAATGGCCGTAAGGGATCAGCCCTCCAACTATTTTTCCGGAGCTACCGATGACGAGCGAAGAAGAAGCAGTGCCTTTGAACGCAATCCGCGCTTTCGTAACGATCGTGCGCGAAGGAAGCCTGACGCGGGCAGCTAACGCATTAGGCACGACGCAGAGCTCAGTCAGCCGCTACCTAGCCGTTCTGGAAGGATATCTCGGGACTGACTTGATGGAACGGCGGGGCAGGCGAAGCGAACTGACCGAGTTTGGAAGATTATTCGCCAACACTGTCTCGGAGCCGCTCGATACAGTGTGCTTCACCGCTCAAAGAATGCGGCGGCGGACTCGGCCGAATGCCAACCGGATTGTCGTGCGCACATCACTTTCGACTTTTGCCTATTCATTCTTGATCCCAAATCTTCAGGCATTCTCCACCGAAATGGGCGGCGTGATGGTTGACGTGATCAGTTCGCTTTCGCTGCCGGCATCCACCGACGATTTCGACATCTTGATTACACGCGACCTTTCGGTCGTCGAACCTGCCGATCATTGGGAAATCTACAACGAGCAACTCGTGTGTGTGGGCTCTCCAAATCACATAGCGGGCAAAAGTCTTTCGGTCGTTCGCTCGATGCCGATAATCAACGTCACATCTCGTCCCGACATACTCCCCACCTGGCTGAGAGGGATGAATCTGACATCAAGGGATATCAAGTCGGGCGCGCGATACGATCACAATTACCTTGCGCTGCCTGCCGTCATGACAGGAAAAAGCCTTCTTGTAGCGCCCGAGATCATCGTCAGTGACCTGGTGCGCACTGGCGCTTTGAATGTGGTGCCGGGATCGCTTACGCCAAGCGGGATGCAATACCGGGCCTATGCGGTCGATCGCTCTGACAATCCCGAACTCGCTCGCGCCTTTTGCCGGTGGTTGGCTCGACTGTGTAAGAAGGCGGCGATTTCGGAGGCTCGTTAACATCGCATTCGGCTATGGAAAGGTCTCAAAAATCGATCAATCCGTTTGATTGCCAACGACGTCGCTGAATACAGGTGGCAGTAATTCGATCATTCGTCGATTGCAGAGGCGCGCAAGATGCTGCAAAGTCCAAGCCCCAAGCACATCTCCGGAGCCTCCACGCTGACGAGCAGGGCATCTCTGCGAGCCCATATCTGCGCCGGCCATCTGGCCCACGTCATGGCGGCGCACAGTCCCTTGTCGGCAATCCTGGCCGAGGAGGCAGGCTTCGATGGCATCTGGGCCTCCGGTTTCGAACTTTCCGCTCTTTATGGACTGCCCGATGTAAGCCTTGTCTCCATGACGCGGCACCTCGACATGGTCCGTTCGATGGCCGAGCAATCATCGCTGCCGATCATAGCTGATATCGACACCGGCTTCGGCAACGCCATCAACGTGATCTACGCCATCGAGCAATACGAGCGTGCGGGCGCCGCCGCGGTGGTCATTGAAGACAAGGCTTTTCCAAAGGTGACGAGCCTCCTGGCAGATGGTCGCCAGGAACTCATCCGGACCGAGGAATTCGCGGGAAAAATTCGGGCGGCCGTTGCCACGCGCGCAGACGTGGACTTCCTCGTCATTGCGCGCACCGAAGCGCTGATCGCCGGACTGGGTGAAGCCGAGGCCCTGAAGCGGGCCAGGGCGTATGAAGAAGCTGGCGCGGACATGATCTTGATCCACTCCAAGCGCAAGACGCCCGACGAGGTGGAAAGTTTTGTACGAGCATGGCGCGGCGAAGTTCCGATAGTCATCGTGCCGACGGCCTACCCGGAAATGAACGAGTCGCGCATCCGCGCGCTCGGCAAGATTGCGATGGTGATCTATGGCAATCATGCCATTCGGGCAGCGGTCACCGCCATGAAGGACGTCTTTGCCCGCATCCGCGCCGACGGCGGTATTCACCGCATCGACCCCGAAATCGTGCCCGTGGAGGAAATCTTCCGACTGCAGAAAATGGACGCCGTCAAAGCGAACGAGGATAGGTTTCTGTGGTGACGTCACCAGGGCTACTTTCAAAACCCGGACCATCGAAAATAGGTCTGAGGATGACCTCCTGATGCAGCCAAGTTCTTACCGTTTCTGCATCTTCGGTGTCGGGTTCGAGGTGCCGAGCTCATTTCGGTTTTCAGTTCGCAATGCGGGCTCTGGGCTTCAGGCGCCCGCGTGTCTCTCGCGGCAACGGATTTTTCGATGCTATCGCGTGCGGCCGAGTTTTGTTGTCTTTCCATCCATGGAGCTCAGGCTGCTGCATGGTTCGGCGCCACCATCGTGCCAGCAGGCGCCGCTTGGCCAGCTACTTTTCGCGCGAGGTATGCCTCGCAAGGTGCCTTATGGCAAATGATGCAATGGAGGTTTCGCCGAATTGGAAATTTTCGAAAGGCTTGAAGCGTTGATCGATGCGCCGGGCGCCGAAACGGTCAATGAGGCACGCTCAATGCTGCGTCAGTTCGAGTCGGTCGTGACTGCCGACGCGATCCACCAATTCTTGCTGGATCTGATGACCTTGGTGTTTGTGGTGGACGCTGCTCCTCAAAATTATCACGCGCCGGTGCGCAAGCTCGTCAAGGTCCGGCTGGCAATGCTCAAGATGCTTGGCGAAGCCTCGGCGTGAGCGTCGGCCAAGCAAGCCTGTCGCGTGGCGCAAGCACTATCAGCCGGATGGCGAAACGGCTGAAAATCTGTCGCGGCTGCACGTTGAATGGCGCGTGCCGCGGATCCGGTGTCACCGCCTGTCGGTTCGAATTGGATGCTGAAGAGACTCGAATCGCTGTTCTCCCATCGTTGGAATGCCAGCCGGAAGGTGACGGACTGGCGATCGCGTAACGCTCCGTGCCGGCGAACTTGGCCATGTCACCTTGGCAAGCTGCCCGCCGGCTTCCGCGACTCCGAATGCCGCGCGGCGGAAGGGTCTGGGGACGACTAGGCATGCAATTTGTCTTCGAGACCTTCCTGGAGCAGCTTTCGGAAAGCGTCGATGAGACGGATTTCCGCGACGCGATGGCGCGTGCTGCCGCGGCATTCGATCTCGTCAAATTCGCCTATCTGTGCCTGCCGCCACGGGCGCCGGGAAAGCCAAGGCTGATCTCGAACTATCCGCCACGCTGGACCGCTCATTACCTGAGCAACCATTATCACGCCATCGATCCGGTGATCGCGCGGGCGCAGGGCGGCCAATGCCCGTTTCTGTGGGGGCTTCACTACAGCCGAACCGGGCTGTCGGATTTCGAGCAGAAGCTCTTCGACGAGGCGGCCGCATTCGGCATCCGCTGCGGTTTGACCATCCCGATCCTCGACAAGCGGGGCAACGTCGCCGCCATGAGCTTTGCCGCCGACGGGCTCAATCCAGCAGCCCTCCTGCGGGTGAGCGAGCGCTACCAAGAGGCATTTCGCTTCATGGCGACCTGCTTTCATATCTGCGTCCGCCGCAAGCTCTCGGCCGATCGGGTGGTCAACGGCGTGCAGCTGACGCCGCGCGAATATGAATGCCTGGAATGGGCCGCGCAGGGCAAATCCGCACGCGACATCGCCTCGATTGTTGGCATCAGGCGCCGCACCGCCTCCTTTCACCTGGAGAACGCCAGAAAGAAGCTTGGGCTGCGCACCCGCATGCAGGCCGTGGCGCAATTCTCAGCCGCCAGAACGGGTCTCGGCTGACAGGCACCTGTACCGCTGTACAGGCTGCTTCGGCCTGACGCCTGGCCTCCAATGGCAGGGTCAATCCCGCCAGGAGGCCGATAATCATGCTGCAGCTCATTGCTCCCCAATGGTACGGCGACTTCGCCGACGAGCTCCACGAAATGCACCGTCTGCGCCACCGTGTCTTCAAGCAGCGGCTGGACTGGGACGTCGACACCAGCGGCGGCTACGAGATCGATCGCTTCGACGCGCTGAAACCGCACTACCTGGTGCTGCGTGGTGCGGGCGGTGAAGTCTGCGGCTGCGTCCGCCTGCTTGCCTCGACAGGGCCGACCATGCTTGGCGACACCTTCCCGGCCCTGCTGGACGGACAGCCGACGCCGCAGGATCCAAGAATCTGGGAAAGCAGTCGTTTCGCGCTCGACCTGCCGCCGTCGGCCGCCAAGGGGGCAGGCGGCATCGCTGTCGGCACCTACGCGCTCTTCGCAGGCATGATCGAGTTCGGCCTGTGGCGAGGACTGAGTCGTATCGTCACCGTCACCGACCTGCGCATGGAGCGCATCCTGCGCCGGGCCGATTGGCCGCTCGAGCGGCTCGGCGAGCCGCGCGCGATCGGCCCCACCAAAGCCCTGGCCGGCTACCTCGAGGTCTCAAGCGAGCGCCTCGATGCCGTTCGCCGCAATGGCGGTCTTGCCGGTCCGGTGCTGTGGGCGCCGGTCAATCCACGGGGCCGCATGACGGCTTCGCTTCATGCTTCGGGCGGAGAGACCTGATGAGCCTGCCAGAACCTGAAGCCGACCGGCCGGACTGGCGCGATGAGCGGTCCTATGACTACACCCTCGAGCTGACGCGGCGCGGCTGGGCCTGGGAATTCCTGCGGCGCAATCCAGCCTTCCGGCATGATCTGTCCCACGCATTGGAACGGGCGAGGTCTGTCGATCAGCGGCCGTCGCTCGACGTCATTTTCTCCTCCGCCGACCTGTCGCGCTGGGGGCTTTTGTTTCGCGTCCTCGAGCCACCGTGACGCAGCCACGTTCTGGTGTCCGAACCGATGCGCTCAGGTGTTGCCGGTCGTCGCCGAACAGGTGTCCTCCTCGCCGGCGATGCCGGCGTTCGAACCGGCGCGTCTGCCCTGCCGTGCGAGTGTGCTCAGGCTGGTTGACGGCACCCAGCATCTCCTGCTGCACAGCGCCGGCCGGCAGCTTCAGCTCGCCGTTTCGGGGCCCAGTATCCTCGGCCCCGTTCGGCTGCGCGCCGATGCGGTCTGGCCGACCGGTGAGTGGCGGCAACGCCTCTGGGCGCTCAAATGCCTCAATAGTCTCGTTGCAGGGGGACGCCTGCCGAAAAGACTGTTTGCGCCGGAAGCGCGCGGTCGTCGCCTGCGCTTTGTTCTGCGGGCTCTTGACGGCTCAGTTGCGGGCGCCTCTTACCGAGACATCGCCGAAGCGCTGATTGGTCAGACGCGTGTGCGGGCCGACTGGACGGATCCTCGCGACCATCTGCGCGATCGCATCCGACGTGCCGTGGCACGGGCTCGCATGCTTATGAATGGCGGCTATCTCGACTTTCTTGCCTGACGTGTCTCGCGCCGTATAAATGCGTCAACTGGTGAACAGCTCCCTGTAGCCCGTCGTCACCATCCAGTTCGCCCGGTCGAGATGGCTGCGGGCCGCATTGCGGGCGCGTTCTGGTTCGCGCTCCGGATCGATCCCGAGGATCAGATCGGCCATCTCCTCGTAGCTGGCGTCATCGGCGGCGGCATCCAGCAAGCGCATATAGATGGTGAAGTGCGCCTTGTCGTAAGCCGTGAGGCTGTCCGACCATGGCGCTTCATCCGCTACCGGCACGGTCGATTGAGGCTGCAACATCGCTGATTCTATCTCCAAGAGCGGTCTCGCAAACCCGTCCGCGAGTGGATTGAGACGCTTGGTGTGGAATACATATTATAGTTGATAAACTCAAGGAGCCTGATCCGTTGACTTCTCACGCATGGACATGCGTCAGTTGGTCGGCCGGAATGTGATAAGGATCAGGCTGAAGAAAGGCCTGACGCAGGAACAGCTCGCCGACGTTTCCGGCTTCAGCCAGCAGTATATCAGCGGTCTGGAGAAGGGCCGCCGAAATCCGACGATCGTCACCATCTATGAACTGGCATTGGCGCTTGGCGTCAGCCACATGGATCTGGTTCGTCCCGACAAATAATCGGTCTGTGCGCGCACATTGCTGGGCGCCTGCGCGCCTGAAGGCGCGCATCGGGTGCTCGTGAACCGAGCCCGCTTGTCTTCGCGTCGCTCAGGCGGTCTCGGCCATTCGGCTTCGCCCCCTGGCGCGGGCAGCCCTTGCGGGCTGTGCCGGTCGCCGCCCCAGGGGCGGCGTTGTTTTTTGATTTGGCCTTCCCGGCGACGCGGTGTGGGCGGCTCTCCCTTCTAGGCCCGCCGCGGCGGCCCGCAACCCTTCGCTCGCGCTCCGGGTCCTCCACTTGCGTTCCGGTCCTTCGGATGCAGGCCACCTCTGACGGCGGGCCTTTCCGGTCGTTTTTCGCCGCCCACCCCGCTTTGCGGGGAAGAGCGCGGCGAGATTGGCGAGCGGAGATTTAGTTATGCGCAGGACCGGCAAACATAGCGCTAGCGGAGAAGTTGGCGGCAAGAAGGGCGAGCCGCTTAAGCGCAGCCTTTATTGCGAGATCACAGACCGCATCATCGCCGATCTGGAGCGGGGTTGCGTGCCTTGGGTGAAGCCTTGGGGCAGCGCCAAGGCCAGCCTTGGCCTGCCGAAGAATGCCGCCACGGGGCGCGGCTATTCCGGCATCAACATCCTGATCTTGTGGGGCGCGGTCATCGAGCACGGCTATGCAGGCCAGAACTGGCTCACCTTCCGGCAGGCGCTTTCCCTTGGCGGCAATGTCCGCAAAGGCGAGCACGGCACGACCATCGTGCATGCCGATCGCTTCATCCCGAAAAACGAGAAGGAACGCGCCAAGGCGGAAGATACCGAGCCGCAGGCGGTGCCGTTTCTCAAGCGCTTCACCGTCTTCAATGTCGCGCAGTGCGAGGGCCTGCCCGACGAGCTTTACAGCCAGCCCGAGCCGCTGCCCGAACGCCAGATCATCCCGCATGCAGAGGCGCTTGTCCGCCAAACCGGCGCCGATATCCGCATCGGCGGCGACCGCGCCTTTTACATGCCGTCTGCCGATTTTGTTCAACTGCCGCCGCAACCGGCGTTCTTCGAGCAGATCAACTATTACCGAACCTGCTTCCACGAGCTTGGCCACTGGACCGGGCACCCAACGCGGCTTGCCCGTGACCTCTCCGGCTCGTTCGGCACCAAGGCCTATGCCCGCGAGGAACTGGTGGCCGAGATCACGGCTGCCTTTACCTGCTCGAGCCTCGGCATCGAGCCGACCGTGCGTCACGCCGACTATATCGCCTCATGGCTCGAGGTGCTGCGCGAGGACAACCGCGCCATTTTCCGCGCTGCCAGCCTTGCCTCGAAAGCCGCCGATTTCCTGCTGGCCTTCCAGACGGATGCCGAAACCAAGATGCGGGAAGGGATCGCGGCATGAGCGCTCCCGATCCCGTTCCGCTGCAGAGCGAGCCGACACCAGAAGGCGAGCAGACGCTCGTTCCCGGTGTCCGGCCGGTCACCACGCGCGACCGGCTTGGGCTTTTGATGAGCGCACCGATGCGCCCGCGCGCGGCGCAAAAGCCGCTCGATATCGGCCTCTTCGATGACGTAGCGCGCAATCAACTCGACCTGTTTTGACGAGGAATTTTGCCATGATCCTGATCACCGACGAATTGCGCGCCCGCCTGCTCGCCAATGGTGCCGCCGAAATCGAAACCGACCATGTCCCGGTCGTCAAACTGTTCAATCCGGTCGGCGCCGCGACTTGGCTTCTGAGCGAACTCGACGCCGACGGCGACACGCTGTTCGGGCTTTGCGATCTCGGCTTCGGCTTCCCGGAGCTCGGCAGCGTCAGCCTCGCTGAACTGCAAGCCGTCAAGGGACCGCTTGGCCTCGGCATCGAGCGCGACCTGTATTTCAAGGCGCGATTTCCGCTGTCCGTCTATGCGGAAGCCGCGCGCCTCGCCGGCCACATTACCGAGGCCGAGCGGCTTTTGCGGCAGGCCGCCGGCGCTCTCGAAATCCCCACTCCCGAGCTTCCGCCAGACCGGGCGGAATGACCGCGCCTCCCAGGCGCACAACATCCCGCCGCTCGGCCTGCGGCCTCGCGGTGGGGCTTTTAAAAGCCCAGACAAAGGAGAAAGTTCCATGCAGCTTGCCCATATTTCCATCGACCAGTTGAGCGTTTCCGCCATCAACATGCGTCATTCAAGGCGCGCGCCAGACATATCCGACATCCTGCCGTCGGTCAGGGCGCGCGGCGTGCTCGTGCCGCTTCTGATCCGGCCCAATGGCACGCCGGACAGCTTCGAAATCGTCGCCGGGCGGCGGCGCTATTTCGCAGCCAAAACGGTCGCCGACGAGCGCGGCAAGGCCGAACCGCTGCCCTGCGCCATCATGGAAGAAGGCGACGACGCCGATGCGTTAGAGGCCTCGCTGATCGAAAACATCGCGCGTGACGACCCTGACGAAGTCTCGCAGTGGGAAACTTTTACGCGGCTCATCAAGGAGGGCCGCAGCGTTGCCGATATCGCCGCCACCTTTGGCCTCACCGAGCATCACGTGAAGCGCATTCTGGCGCTCGGCGACCTTCTGCCGAAGATACGCGGAGCCTATCGACGCGAGGAGATCGACACCGAAACGGTGCGTCATCTCACCATGGCTTCCAAGGCGCAGCAGAAGGACTGGCTGACGCTCTTTTGCGATCCCGACAGCCGAGCCCCGCGCGGCTGGCAATTGAAGCAATGGCTGTTCGGCGGCCAGTCGATTTCGACCAAGGTGGCGCTGTTTCCAATCGAGGACTATCGGGGCCTGATCGTCTCCGACCTGTTCGGCGAGGAAAGCTATTTCGCCGATGCCGATTTGTTCTGGCAGAAGCAGAACGAAGCAATCGCGGCGAAGCGCGACGCCTATCTTGAGGCATGTTGGCCCGAGGTGGTGGTGCTGGAACCCGGCCAGTATTTCCATTCGTGGGACTACGAAAAGACGCCGAAGAAGAAGGGCGGCAAGGTGATCATCACCGTCTCGCAGCGCGGCGAGGCGGAATGTCATGAGGGCTATCTGTCGCGCAAGGAAGCGCGCCGCGTCCGCGCAGAAGGCGAGTCTGGTGAGGAAGCCGAACCGCATGCCAAACCGTCGCGTCCCGAGTTGAGCGGGCCGATGCAGAACTATGTCGATCTGCACCGTCACGCCGCCGTGCGCACCGCCTTGCTCGATCATCCCGGCGTCGCCCTGCGCCTGATGGTGGCGCATGCCGTTGCCGGCTCGAGCCTGTGGACGATACGTCCCGAGCCGCAGCGCGCGGCCAACGAAACGGTGGCCGCCAGCATCGCCGCTTGTAAGGCCCAAGCCGTCTTCGGTGAGAAGCAACGCGAGGTTCTGACCCTGCTCGGTTCTGTCGATGAGGATGGTCCGGTGACCGGTGGCAATGGCGACGACTTTGCGCTGGCCAGCGTCTTCGCCCGTCTGCTGGCACTCCCACACGACGATGTCCTGCGCGTCCTAGCGCTGGTCATGGCCGAGACGCTTTGCGCCGGCAGCGCGATTGTCGAAGCGCTCGGCAATCATCTTAGCCTCGACATGCGCGGCTATTGGCAGGCCGACGATGCCTTCTTCGAGCTGTTGCGCGACAGGCAAGTCGCCACCGAAATCCTCGCCGATGTCGGCGGCAGGCTCGTCGCCGATGGCAATTCTTCGGAAAAGGTGAAGACGCAAAAGAAGATCATCCGCGACTTCCTTTGCGGCGAGAACGGCAGGCAAAAAGTCGACGGCTGGCTGCCGCGCTGGATGGCATTCCCGGTGTCGAGCTACACGAACCGTGGCGGTTTGCGCACCGCCGACCAGTGGGCGAAGGTCCAGACGCTGTTCGTGTCACAATGATCCTCGCATGGCGGACGGCGACGTTTTCTGGCGTCGCCGCTCGTGCGCCAACCGGGCAGCATTTATCGCTCGGCAAAGTCTCCTATAGACCGCAGCACCGGCCCGGTTTCAGCCGCGCACCGGCCGACGCAATTTCGAAAACACCCGGCCCGGTGGTGGCAATCTGGCGCTTTGTGCCTGGCACGATAGCGCTGGCCCGGCGCTGGAGCGTCCGCAAACCTGTCCTCGGCTAACTTCCGCCTGGCTACCGCGACCGCGTCTTCGCGACATCTCCTTTTGCTCGTGCGAGCACCATTCCCCTGCCGCTGGCTTGATGACCTATGGGCGGATCCGGCCCGCCCGAAACCCTCGGCCAGCAGCTTTTTTCCCCGCCGCCTGCGGCGGCTCCTCGCGCCCGCTTCGCTTCAAAAAAGCTGCCCGCTCGGGTCCTCCGCTGCCGCTGCGGCCCTCCGGGTTCAGCCGGCCCAGACGCGCCCATCACGGTCCGCCATCGCAGGGGAATGGTCCCCGGCGACAAGCAAAAGGAGACTTTCAAATGACCGCGATCGGATACGTTACCAAGCAGGAAAACGGCAGCTACAAGGGCCAGCTCAAGACGCTCAGCGTCCGCGCCGACATCGCCATCGTGCCCAACCAGTCGAAGAGCGCCGACACCCATCCCGACTTTAGGGTGCTCACGCAAGGCGTCGAGGTCGGTGCCGGCTGGATCAGGATCGGCGAGGCATCCGGCAAGGACTATGTGAGCCTGTCGATCGCAGCACCGGAGTTCGGCCCGAGAAAACTCTACGCCAATCTCGGCCGCGCCGCCGGCCAGGATGACGACGACACCTTCGCCATCATCTGGAACCCGGCCGACTGACCAAACAGGCCCCCGCGCCATCGGCGCGGGGGCTCTTTCAGCCGAACTGAGCCAGCCCGCAGGGGCGGCGAAAACTCGCCGTTGGCTCTTCGCCCGTCCCGCAAGCGCTTTTCCTTGCCGATCCTCCCCACCGTCTTCAGCCGACGAAACGAGGATCATCATGGACGACGAAAACGAACGCGCCGCCCGCGCCAAGAAGGGCAGTCCCTTCCTCAACACCGCGCAAGCCGCCTTCTATGTCGGGCTCTCTCAGCGGACTTTGGAAAAGATGCGGCTCAAGGGCGGCGGCCCACAATTTCGCAAGCACGGCCGCTTCGTGCGCTACCACATCGACGAGCTCGACGCCTGGTCGAAAGGCCAGTCGAAGGGCTCCGACGCCGATGACAATCGCGCAGGCCAGCCATGATCGCGCGGCCTTCTCTTCATCTGATCGGCAGCCATTTGCGGCGCGTTCGCGCGCGCAAGACGCTTGCCGCGGCAAGCATCGGCCTTGGCCTGATCGGCTTCACCGTTTTCGTCAAGCCGACGCCCGTACTGGTCTGGAATGCCTCGGCCAGCGCGCCAATCGGGCTCTATGGCCTTGGCCTTGGTGCCGCTCGCGCCGGCGATTTCGTGCTTGTCCGCTTGCCCAAAATGGCCGCTCACCTCGCCGACCAACGCGGCTATCTGCCTCGCAACGTGCCGCTGGTGAAGCGTATCGCCGCACTGCCGCACGAGCATGTCTGCGCCTTCAATGACGCCATCATCATCGGCGGCGAGATCGTGGCACGCCGCGTTCCGGTCGACGCGCAAGGCCGAACCTTGCCTTGGTGGAACGAATGCCGGGCACTCGCCGGCGACGAAGTTTTCCTGATCAATGGCGAGGCTCCCGGCTCCTTCGACAGCCGGTATTTCGGGCCGGTGCCGGCCGCCAATATCGTTGGGAGGCTCGTGCCGCTATGGACCGAGTGACCCTCCTGATTTTGGGCATGGTGTCGATTGCACCATGCGCCTGTTCCGCCGCTGAGCCGGCCGTCATCTCCCAAGGTCCGCAGCTGGCAAGATGGCAAGAGTTCGTTGCCGAGGCAAGCCTGCGCTTCAGTGTTCCACAGTCCTGGATTTATGCCGTCATGGATGCCGAAAGCCGTGGGCAGACCATGTTCAACGGTCGGCCGATCACTTCACGAGCCGGTGCGATTGGGCTGATGCAGGTGATGCCCGACACCTATGAGGAACTGCACGTCGAGCATGATCTCGGAGCCGATCCGCACGATCCGCGCGACAATATTCTGGCCGGTACAGCCTATCTGCGCGCCATGTATGATCGCTTCGGCTTTCCTGGGCTGTTCGCGGCCTACAACGCCGGGCCGGATCGATATGAGGCGCATCTGGAACGCGGGAAGCCGCTGCCGAGAGAGACAGTCTTGTATCTCGAACAGCTTAAGGCGGCGGGTGTTTCGGCGGTCGACATGGATCAGTTCAAGGGCAAATCTCGACCGCCAAAAGCGCCGAAAATCTCCTTATGGCGCGAATTGTTTTTCCTGAGGGATGGCGTTGCGGCGGGCGGTTCGAGTGGCGGAATTCTGGTGCCGCTCGGGTCTCAGCCAGGTGGGTCAGCGCGGCCGGACGGCAGATGAGCGCAAGGTGCTGCGGCGGGGCGGGGGCACGCTATTGCCCTCCCTTGAACGAGCGCCAGATGGGCACCAGCCGTTACACGGTTTGGGTGCATCCCACGTGACGATCGTCTCGCGGCGCTGCGCCGCCAGTGCGGGATCGCAGCCGTTGACGTGGTGGGAGGGCGCAGGACCGGCTGGTCGCCGGATACGGACACGGCCCCGGTCGGGGCCGTGGGTTATCTCTCTCTGACTGCCCATTGTGGCACCGCCTCTGCGGCGTCAAGGACGAGCGGTCCCCCAATTTTGCCGCCGGACGCTGAAGCGCCCGCCGACAAAATCGGCTCCCCCGCACGCCGCGTTGCGGTCGCTAAAGCGATCCTTGACCCCTCGATGCGCCGGTGCGGGCTCCTTCCGTCAGAGAACGAAAGGAGATTTCCATGACACATCGCAAAATCGTCAGCATCGACGGCGGCAGTGCAGAATATTGGCGGCAGCGCAAGCTGGGCTTCCTGCTCATCCATGAGGCCGAGTGGGCGCTTTCGCGCCTGAACCGGGCGCCGATGTACCTCCACGGCGGCTATGACGAGAACGGCGACGTCATCGCCATCGAAAACCTCCGGCCGTATGCCGACATGGAGGACGCGATCCGGGCGATCGAGGCGAACGAGACGGCCGTCAGCATCCTGGTCGCGCAACGCCGCACCAAGATCGGGGACTATGAGGTCAAGGCGGTGATCTGGGAGCTTAAGGATCGGGACCGCGACTAAAGTCGAGACGAGAGGCGGCATCCGCCGCCTCTCGTCCTATGTCGCCGCCGCGGAATTCCGATCGCGCGGCCGCATCTCGGCGGCGCGTTGCCCGCCGTTAGGCGCCGAGCTCGAAGTAGCGCATGGACCGCCGGAGGCAACAATCCGGCCGTGAGCTTGGCTTATGTACGACTGAAATGAATCGTGCCGTCTTTACTGCGATGGAGTTGGAATTAGCAATTGATGTTGATGAATTATTGCAGGTTTATGGGGGTCTAATTGGTAAGGCAAGATAAAGGTACCGCCTCCATGAGGCGGTAAAGTGTTTGTCTGCACATCGTTTTCCCAGGAGGCACCGTGCGGCGCCAAGAGGCTGCGGGGCGCAAGTCTGGTGATTTTGCTGCAGTATTTCGAGAGGCTTGCGTGACGGACGACGAGTTCAGGCCAAAACTTGGCAAAATCGGGTCGCGAGGCTCGAAGGCAGGCAAACGCTACGCTGGGCAGGTTCGGGCGGCGATCAACAGGGCCGGCGGCAAGTCCCGACGCGGCAACTATTTCACTGGAAGTCGGGTTGGGCGCGGAGGGGCGGCCGCCGCGCTGCTCAAGTCACGCGATCGCTACGCCGCCTTCCGGCAGCGACGGGTTGTGATCAAGGCGCGGGTGGTCAAGCTGGCCGGCAAGGGTGTTGACGGCGCGCGCGCGCACCTGCGCTACCTCCAGCGCGACGGCGTTACCCGAGAAGGCGAGCCTGGCCAACTCTATGGTGCCGAGAGCGACCGGGTCGATGGCAAGGACTTCATCGACCGTGCGGACGGCGACCGGCATCAGTTCCGTTTCATCATCGCCGCCGAAGACGGCATTGAGTACGACGATCTCAAGCCACTGACCCGGCGCCTTATGGCGCAGATGGAGGAAGATCTCGGCACCAAGCTCGATTGGGTTGCCGTCGATCATTTCAACACCGGCCATCCGCATACGCACGTCATCCTTCGCGGCAAGGACGACCGCGGCGAGAATCTGGTCATCGCGCGCGACTACATCTCCTCTGGTTTGCGAGAGCGCGCGGCTGAGCTGGTGAGCCTCGACCTCGGTCCACGCACCGACCGGGAGATCGAGCAGCGCCTGCGCCATGAGATGGAACAGGAGCGTTTCACCAGCATCGACCGGCAGCTGCAACGAATGCGCGACGAAGACGGAGTTGTTTCTCCGGTTGGCCGCGACGCGTTTCGCCAGACGTTGCATCAGGGTAGGCTGCGCAAGCTCGAGCGGATGGGGTTGGCCGAGGAGGTCGCACCGGGTCGCTGGCGCCTGGACGATGAGCTCGAAGCGACGCTGCGTCGGTTGGCCGAGCGCGGCGATATCATCAAGACCATGCATCGCGAACTGACCAGCAAGGGACTAGCGCGCAGCGCCGCCGATTGTGTGGTCTACGATGCGGAACAGAATGCCGAGCCCGTGGTAGGCCGCGTGGTCGCGCGTGGGTTGTCGGACGAGATGAACGACCGGCACTATCTTATCGTCGACGGTGTCGACGGCAAAAGCCATTACATTGACATCGGCAAAGGCGAGGCCACCGAACCGATGCCCGACGGATGCATCGTGCGTATCACGCCCCGGAACACCGAGCCCAGACAGGTGGATCGCACTATCGCCGACGTCGCCGCAGCGAATGGCGGGCGCTACAATGTCGATAGTCATCTGCGGCACGATCTGTCCGCAACCGAACGCTTTGCCGAAACCCATCTCCGGCGGCTGGAAGCGATCCGGCGGGTCACCGGCGGGGTGGAGCGAAGGCCGGACGGCACATGGATCATCGTGCCGGATCATCTCAAGCGCGTCGCGGATTACGAGCGCCAGCGAGCCAAGGCTGAGCCTGTTGTAGTCGACAAGCTCTCGCCAATGCCTCTGGAAAAGCAAGTCGGTTTCGACGGTTCCACCTGGATCGACCGGGAGCTGGTTTCCGACAAGCCTGAAGTCACACGGAACTCTGGCTTTGGGCATGATGTGAGGGAAGCACAATCTCGCCGGCGGCAGTGGCTGATCGCGCAGGGGCTGGCGCATGAGGAGAAGGATCGGATCGTCTACCGCGTCAACATGATTTCTATATTGCGCCAGCGTGAGCTCAATCGCGTCGCAGGCCAACTGTCAGTCGAACTTGGCCTGCCCTATGCCGAAGCTCAGTCTGGTGACCGAATAGATGGCACGCTTCGTCGATCCGTCGACCTTGCCGGCGGGAAGTATGCCGTCATTGAAAAGTCGCGCGAGTTCACCCTCGTACCGTGGCGGCCCGTGCTTGATCGTCATGTCGGAAAGGAGGTTTCCGGGATCATACGGAGAGAGGGGATTTCTTGGACCATCGGTCGACAAAGGAGCGGACCGAGTGTTTCGTGACACGCAAATCGTTGCTCAGTCGAGAGGAGGATGCACGTTGTCTGGCCACAGAGCTAAATGACTGATAAGGCAACATTATCATTCGTTTTGTATTGCCGACAAGCTGTGCGTTTTAGGGTGAAAATTGTGGTGCAAAGCGCACGCAACATTTACCCTCAAAATCATGATTCGCCTCGATCCAGCGACCGCCAATCTTGCTCCGCCGACCGTGCCGGGTTGGGCGCTCGAGACCGTTGGCGTTCCGCATGACGCGGACGCTGCCTTCCGGGCCGGTGCCGCGCTGGCTTCTCTCGACAGCCTCGCCCGCGCGCAGCCTGCCTGGGCCGGCGCCTGGCGCCAGCGGCTGGCGCTTAAATGTGCTGCCGCCAGCATGCGGCTCGCCGGCCGCGCCGAGAATGAAGCCGCCCTGCGTGACGCCTGGCAGCTTTGCCCGGCCGGCGCCGATCCCGGCCCCGCCGGCGCTATTTTTGGGGCCTGGCGCCAGCTGGCGCTGCAGCCGCCGGCAGTCAGCACCGATCGGCTGGCAAAAGTGACCGAGACGCTAGGGCTCGCCTGGGACGATGAGGCTTTCGCCGACCTCTGCAAAGAGATCGAGGAAGTGGCGGGCTCGCCGCGGCCGGCGCCGTTCGCCGCGGCGGCAATCGCTGCGCACGTCGTCGCCATACGCCCCGAGGCCGAGCTTTTGGCCTGGTGGTTGGCCGATTTGGTGCTGGCGCAAAGCCTGCGCTGGCCGCGATCGGTACCCCTGTTGATCGTCCAGGCGTTTGGCCCGGCCTTCCGCATCGAGGGTGGCGGCGGCAAACGCATCCGACCGGGCGAAAAAGGTTTTGAGCACGCGGTTTGCCTGGCGCTGGTGCAAGCGGCGGCGGAGGCCTGCCGGCTGGCGACCGAGCTTTCGCGCCGTTCCGAAAAACTCCTTGCGGTGACGCCAAAGCTGCGCGCCAAGGGCGCCGGCGACGTGATTTTTTTGCTGCTCAATGAAGATGCCGTCCCCGGATCGCTGACGACCAAAAACCTGTCGCGCTTCGCGGCGCGACGGCTGTTCGAGCGCCTGCAGCAGCTCGAGGCCGTGCGCGAGCTGTCGGGCCGCCCGACCTTCCGGCTGTTTGGGCTGTAGCGATGAGCCAAGCCTCCGTCCGCCGCAAGCCGAACGATCAGCCGGCGCTGCTTGACACCGAGCTCGAGCACCTGCCGCCGGAACTGCGCTGGCGCGAGTGGATGGGCCGCACCGAAGCGGTGATCTTTGCCGCCAGCGAGCCTGTGCCGCGCGAGGTGCTGGCGCGGGTTGTGGGAAGAAACTGCAACATCGATCTGATCGTCGACGACATTCGCGCCGAGCTCGCCGGCCGCCCCTACGAACTGGTCTCGGTCGCCGGCGGCTGGCAGCATCGGACCAGGAAAGTTTTTGGCGACGTCATCCACGCCGCCTTCGGCGCGCCGGCGGGGCAGGGCACAAAAGAGCTGACGCAGTCGGAAGCGCTCGTCTTGATGTGCATTGCCTACTTCCAGCCGATCACGCGGGGCGAGCTGTCTTCCTTCTTCGGCAAGGAAGTGTCGCGCGATCTGATCGGCGTGCTGCGCACGCAGGGCCTCATCGCCTCGGGGCCGCGCAGCCCGCTGCCGGGCGCGCCTTACACCTATGTGACGACGAAAAATTTCCTGTCGCAGTTCGGGCTCGACACGCTGCGCCAGCTGCCGGATTTCGAGGCGCTCGAGGACGCGGGCCTGCTGTCGAAGGAGAAGCTCCTGGCAGGAGACACCTCTCTGGGGTTCATAGGAGCACAGTCGGATAAGAGCGATATTTTTTCTGACGATTAGCGCCGATAACAAGATGCGCATGATAGCCATCGGCGCCATCTTTCATCGCGGACAGAACACCTATTGCAAAACGATCAGTATCGGGCAGTACTGAAGCGGGAAAGGGGAGTGCTTCGAGTGATTGCTTTTGAAAGGGTTCGACAAAAGAGAGTGCGGTCTGTGCCCAATAATCTCCCCCCGGCACTCCGAGAGATTATCGATTACCGCAAATCCGGGCTGAGCCTTAATCACATTGTAGGCTGTCCTTTGGATTGCGGCTACTGCGTCAGGCACATCTTCGCAAACTACGAGATGAAACGCCCTCACCTGATCGTGGACGATGAGGTGGCGGTTGAGCAACTGGTCGGTCATTGGGCGTTCGTGCCGCATCGAACGCCTCTGCAGATATTCAACCGGGCGACAGACCCATTTCTCCCCGGTGTCAAAGATCATCTCTTTGCCACTTTGAAGCAGATCGATGATCGTGGTCTTTCAAACCCGGTGCTCGTGATCACCAGATGGGAAATCGATGCCTCGGACGTGGCTTGGCTGGAGACGCTAAGGAATGTCAAGCTGACGATCCTGGTGACGTGGTCGGGGATCGACAACGACAGGATCGAACCGGTCTCGTCACGCATCGCGGAACGATCGCTCGAGGTCTTGCGGAGCGCGGCCAGCCGAACGAAAATCGTGCTGTATTGGCGGCCGTTGATAGCGGGATTGAACGATACGTGTGCCAATCTGCAGCGCGCGCGCACACTCGCGCAGTATGCCGATGCGACCGTTTTTACCGGTTTGTTTTTCAGGGAGGAAATCCGGGAACATTTCCGGGCTGCCGGCATCCCTGACCTTTACCAGGAAGTTGCTCGGCGCAAAATCCTTCCCAGCTCGGTCGAGCGGCGCGTGCTTCGCGCGTTTGAAGGTGTCCCGATATTTCGCAAGACCTCGTGTGGCGTTGCATATGCCCACGGAACGGCGGATTACAACGGTCATTTCGGGATCAGCGAGATCTGCGATATCTGTCCCAACGACCAACGAGCACTCTGCGGCAAAGCGCATCGCCGCCCAGATATTGATGAGGTGCGGAAACTGGCGGAAATGGTCAACCTACAAACCGACAACGCTCTAGTGACGGACCGGGCCGTAGAGGTGAGCGGCAGCACCGAGTATCAGCGCTACTTCATACAACACGCGTTGAACTACCAGGTGCACGATCGCGCACAACCTCATCGACCATATCGTCACGGCAGAGCGGAGGTCGGTTGGGAATGAGTTCGGACCGATATTGGGTCATAGATGTCGAAGGCAACGGCGCCTCCCCCCCGGAGATCGTGGAATTGGCCATGATAGAGCTCTCAGCGTTGGTGCCGACTGGAAAGCAATTCCATTGGCTGGTGAAGCCTTCGCAGCCGATCCAACCAGCGGTGACCAGGATCCATGGGCTTACAGATGATGACATCGCCGATGCGCCGGAGATTGCAGACATAGCCGATGAAATTCTGACCTGGACTCAAAATGGGAGGATCATCGGTCACAATGTCCGTGTCGAGTTGGAGACCATCCAGCGCCAGATTCCGGAGTGGAGACCGGTCGCCGCGATAGATACGCTCAAGCTGGCTCGGTCCTTGAAACCGGGCCTAGATTCCTATGGCTTGGAAAAGCTCGGTTCATTCTTCGGGCTTATCGATGAGGCCGCTCGGCGAACGAACCGCAAGCATCATTCCGCCCTCTTTGATGCGATGCTTACCGCGCTGATCTTTGCTGACCTATTGATGCCACTGGAGCAAAGCGCGCGCGTGGATTGCCTTCGCGACGCCGATGTCCTCTTTAGCCGACAGAGCAGCTTCTTATGACACGAACCGTCGTGAAAATCGGGCTAGCAGGAACACACTCGACCGGAAAGTCCACTTTCCTGGAGAGGCTAAAGTCTCGGCTGTCTGATGGTGGGTACAAGACCGGACAAATCGAAGATCTTGCAGCGCGCGCCCGCGCCCGGGGCTTTCCGATTCTGACCCAACACACGTTCGAAAGTACACTCTGGATCATGGCAGAGGGTATGAGGCTGGAAGCTGAAGCCTCTCTCAATGAAGATGTTATCTTGATCGATAGGCCGGTCTTCGACGCTCTGGGCTATCTTCAAGCTGCGTTGCAGATTTCCGGCCGATCGCTTCCTCCTCGGCGAGTCGAAGAGCTCCAGACTATCGCCGCCGCTCACGCTGGCGACTACGACATCATTCTCCTTACGGAACTCGATCCAAGCATTCCCCTCGGCGAGGGGCGAGATGAAAATCAAGCATTTCGTATTGCGGCTGGCGAGCACATCGCAGCGATCGCCGATAGATTTGGATTGCAGCCACTTCGTCTCACCTCTGGAAATGCAGATGAGCTCCTGAAGACTGTCTACGACATGATCATCAAAAGTCTCCCGCAGGCACAGATCTCCTGCCATTGCTGCACAGAGTGACAGCATCAACGCTGCCACATCCATTTTTTAGTAGGTCCTTGTCACTTCTGGCGCCGGCCAAACATTTAATCTGAAATCATGCCGCTCAGGGCGAGCCGTCAGTAGCGCTTCTGAGTATTGCGTTCGGGCAATTGAATAGCCGGCGGCGTCAATCCATTCGATGCCGTCGTCGCGGACTACAGGGCGCACATCATAGGACCCGCGCCGACCGTCCGTTGCCGTGAGCCGGGCTGCGCTTCCCCGTACGGCCTCTGCAGCATCTCCTTGCCTCACGAGCGTCCTTTGCCATTCAAGGAACCGTTGCGGATCGATCAGCGTCTCAGCGCCACGATCGTAGCCTTCTTGTGCTAGCCATGCTTCGAATGCCAAACGTCTCGCCGCCGCCTCCTCGCGGGTCTGCGCTAGCCCTTGTGCGAGAGCGAATGCGACGAAGGGATCGAGCGTGCCCCAGCGCAGAAGTTCGCGGAACCAAAAACCTACCCACGGCAAGCGGGTCGTCGCCCGCCATGTATCGAGAGTGGGTGTTTCTAGACCGGCCGCATTCTCGCCCCAGGCTCGTGCCACCGCTGCACCAACTGCAACTCCCAGCTTGAACTCGATGTTGTCAGCGACAAAGCGTTGCCAGGAGCGTAAGCGCTCGGCCTCCGGGGCTTGAGAGCTGGGTAGCTGCATCCACCAGCCCATGATGCCGCGCCAATTCGCAAGCGAAGCTTGGTCGTTGACGGTGTCTCGCACGCGGAAGCCAATCCCGGGCTCTGCCCGGACGCGCTCTCCGAGACGGATGAAAAGTGCGAATTTTTGTTCTGTTGGCCACGCGCCATACTCGACTGCTCCTTGCAGCTCGGCGATCAGCTGAGGTGCCACAAGTTCGAAGCGCCGTCCGATGTAAGGCGTGAACCCGTACTGGTACAGCCGTTGACGCTGCTCCGTGTTTGGGTAGAGCCGCTCAACAAAGGCCCGTCCCCGCCTCACGAAGCTTCGTTCCAACCAAGCCTCTTCGGCAGCGGCAACGCGGGCGAATGTTCGTTGCCACAGGTCCTGCAACAGCGCCTCGGTTCGCGCCCCATCCAAAACCTGCTGGTCCGCCCGAGCGAGTTCTTCGATCGCGCTGAGCAGGAACCCGTCCAGCTCGTCAAGACTGTCGCCGAGCTGATCCGCCGGAATGCGCGATGCGACACCGAGATTGGCGCCGGCGCCTTCAGGCAGTGTCGCTTCCAGCCAGGAGAGAAACTGTTCTTCCGTTCGAAGTCCGGATTGCGCCGCAGCCTTTTGCCAGATGGAGCGCAGGAGTACGACAAGCGGACTGTGCACAGGACCGGCCGCTTGCTCCGCCTGAAGTCGGCCGAGCAGATTGTTATAGTCGGCCTCTGCTCGCCGGATTTGACGCGATTGCTCTCTGCGCTGGCCGCGCGCGGTGGTCGAGACAGCTTCCGGGAGCGCCACCAGCGTCATGCCCTCGATCGACTCCGCTGCGCCCGGCCGACCCGCACGGCCCGCCAAGTTGCGGAACTCAGCAGTCGACATCGGCACTACGATCGGCTGACGAGCTTGGGCGTCGTAGCTGCGACGCTCCAGGCTGGTCAGGAATATGATGTCGAATGGCAGATTTACGCCTTCCGTCAGCGTTGCCGTGGCGATCGTGACCGGACAGATCCTGCGATCGATAAGGTCGGTCATCAGCCGCCGCAGGCGCTGTGGCATCTGACCATGACTCGTCGCGATGCCGCGATCGAGCAGGCGGAGTTCGAACGACTGCTGGCCACAATAATCGATGCAAGCTGCACGGGCTTCCTGAAAGCGCGCCTGCCCCTCGGCGTCGGTCGGCGGGACGAAGGGCGGAACATTTTGCCATCCGGGAAGGTCAAACGCCTCGACATAGCGTTTCATCAAGCGCTCCGGCGATTGAGCGACTGAAATCAAAACGCGCCGGTTTCCCTCAAGCAGGTGCAGCGCCGTCCACAAAACATACAACTCGTTGTAGTGCGGCAAGCTGTTCCGAATGCCGGCTGCAGGAAGCGGCATGGCTGGGAGGCGTAGCGGAAGGTAGACTGGCGCGTCTCGTCCTCGGACATACAGCGGCTGACCATTCACGATATCGAGGACGGCTTCAGGCGCGCGTCGTGGATTTACCCGCAGGCCGCCAATCAGCTGCCGGCTGCTGCGATAACCCAAGCCAACCGGCATGGCGTCTGCACGCCCCTCTATCCATCGAGCAACGGGACCCGCCGCGCCGCCAGCGACCGCGGTCAAGGCTATTCGCGCCATTCCCGGCTTCACCGAGAATAGTCGCGATACCATTGCCTCCAACCGCATCGCTCGGCTGGTGTGGGCGGCGAGCGCCTCCTGCGCGTTAGCGTCATTCTCGCTGACGACCTGATGTGCCTCGTCAAGGATGAGCAGTCGCAGCCGCTGGACCAGCAGGTGACCCACATAGCGCATCAGCGCCTCGGCCTTCTCGACCGTGGCGATCAGTACCACTGGACGGTCAGCGGTGAGCCAGTAGTCGGTGATCCCCCAGTCGGCACCGCCGTAGAGCCCTGTCACAATCAGGTCGCTACCCAACTCTGCCGTCAGCTTTGCTTCCACCTCGCTCGCCAGCGCACGTGAGGGAACTAGGTACAGCGCAAGTGGTGCGGCCCCTGGTTGTGTGTCAACCAAAAGGAGTTCCTTCACGAGGGCCAGATTGGCAACCAGAGTCTTGCCTGAACCGGTCGGAGTGCAGAGTGCAAAGCTGTTGCTCGTGATGAGGCGTTCGAGACCTTGAACCTGCGACGTCCACAACACACCTCGACCGCGAGCATACTGCTCACGCGCGAACCTCCACATCCGCGCTTGCAGTCCCGGTACGTTTGCCGCCAGTCGCGAGACGCGGCCATGAAGGCTGTCGTCGGAATACCGCTTTGCGGTCGCCTCGATCAGATTGATCAGTATCCATAGTTCGTCGCTGGCGAGGCGTGTCGCCAACGTGCTCAGACCCGACAGTTTGTCCACCGCCTGCTCGATCCGGGAACTATTGCCTCTGCGGAGACTGTCGCCAATCAGACCGACAGCGCGCACCAATTCGACCACGACATACCAGCCAATCTTGCTCGCGGGAGGCGCGGGTGCGCCCTCGTCCCGATCGTCTGGCGCGCGAGCAACCTCGACGCCGTTCTCGGCCGGTTCGTCGCTCTCAATGTCCGCCTCGTCCTCCGCTGCAAGTAGCGGGCCCGAGCCGTCCCGCCCCGTAAGCGCGGGGTTGTCTCTCCAGAAGGCGGCAGAACGCTCGAGCAGACGGTCAAAGTCGGTACTCAAAAACGCAGCAAAGATTTCTGCAACACCCCGACCGTACCCCCCCTGACGCAGCAGACTTGTCGCCATCGCGGGCAGGCCAGCCAACTGATAGGCGCCGGCAGCAAGCAACCCGACGGGCACGTCGCGGGTGACTGAGTCAGAGGATCGTGCCAGCCATTCGAGTAACTCGGCGGCACGTCGGTAGCATCCGAGCGCGTCCACTGAGCCTTGTCCATCTATCTCCCGGAAGATCGCTGCGGCATGTAGCAGCCGACGAGCATCGTCGAACTGCTCATGTGACTCGCTCTGGGCCCACCCGATAGGTGGCACGTGCCAAGAGTTCTGCAGACTTCGAACGAACAGACGCGCCTGTGCCGGCGTCAGCTCGTTTTCGGCGGCCCGGCCAAGGCGGATATTCATCGCCAGTTCGCGACGCTGTTCGTCGAGCCGAGCCATCAGCGATTATTCCATAGAGACCGATAGATTTGCTCGATGAGCTCGACGCCGCCCTCAAGCACCAGCTCGACGACCTGCAGTGGCCGCCCAGCGGTATATTCCGGCGGCGGCGCCGCCACCGGAAGATAGGCTTGGCCCGCGCCTCTCCGCGCTGCCCGATTGCCGGCGACGAAGACCAGATCGGTTCGAGGAAGAGGTGCTGCCCCGATCAGCAGGGCCCGATCGAGAGACACGATCGCTTCTGCATACTCATCGCGCGCCTTTTCGCAAAGCAGTCGGTGCATTTGCTCAAGGCCCTGTGGCGCTGGAAGGCCGCGGTTCATTTCATTCCAAACGCCGTCGTTGCTTCGCACTCTCGCCCCTGCCGGGCCAGTCCAGCTGCCAAGCATCATGTCGTTCATGGCACTCGGCGTGAGCGCCGCGCGCCACTTCGCCTCCCCGGCAATGAACCGTACGACCTCACCACTGACCGGATCAATTCCAAGCGCAATGAAGTCATTCCCATGACGTCCGGAAACCTCACGAACGCGAGCCGGGTCGCGAGCCAGATCAAATATGTAGGCCTCCACTTCGGCATGGTACCGGAACAGGAAGATAGGAATCGTCCATTGGTGGCCGCCGATGAACCGATAAGCCTGGGTCATCAGACCGGCCATTACCTCACCGAACAGTCCTTTTTTCGCGGTCGCTGGGAGGCAGTTCGGATACTGTGCATCCGCGCCTGGGCTATCCGCGTCTGGATGGAGGTCGATTCTGGCGGCACGATGAAAGACTTCCCGGGCATCGAGGTGAGCGGACTCGAAATACGGGCGCAACTCCTCGACGACAGTGTTGTCATTTGCGACCGCCTGTTCGAACAGCAGGTGTCCATAGTTTCCGTTCATCTGCGCGGCCCCTCGGAGCCAGCGATTAAGAAGAGGCATTGGCGGCGGGTAATTATGCAGCATCGGATATTCGCCCGCCCAGCCCGATCGTCGTCATCTCGATCCGCCCCAAATCAAGCACTTCACTGACGGTCACGGCTGCACCTGATACCGGCCATCTCGTATGCGCTCGATGGCATCCCTAAGATCATTCCCTCCAGTCAGGCGCAGGATCTCGGCGACATAGTCTTTTGTCAGCAGGGTTTCGACGCCGGCCTTGACGGCATCATCGAGGTAAGAGATGCCGTCGGTCCCATCGCTCAGCCCTCTGGCGCTGGCCACGGCCATCTCGGCAAGGCTAGTCGCTGTCGGATCGAGAATGGTCGCGCCGATTCGGGTATAGAGCACCGTCGCGATGCCTTCGAAATTCGTTAGGCTCTCGATGATGATCCTGTTGGGCGTCGGCTGCTTTGGTGGCGCATAGCTTTTGGTCGATCCAACTTCGTGTAGTTCCCGTCGGTAAAGGCGGTCGGCCGCCTCTTTGGCGTCGAGCTCGACCACGAGTATCTCGGCTTTTACCGGGCAGCCGAGTTCGCTAGGGACCAGCGTTGGCGCCCCTTTTCTTGTTCGACTCTGCCGCGCGAACTCCACGGGAAATGGCGTTTGACTGGCAATGCGCGATGTGATGAAAGGCTCGATTTCGTCACCAGGATCGCCGATCAGCGATCCATACGCCAATATGCCGACCGTCCCGAGCATGCTTTCAGTACCTCTGACCGCCCGCCGTCCTTGATCAACGGCAATCTGCCGTCTATATTTATGGCAAGTTGCCATTTGCAGCAAGGAGGCTGTCATGTCGATCGCTATCGTCGAGGAAGTCGCACGAAAGCTCGGCGGCCAGAGCGTGCTTGGCCGGGTCGTGCGTTCGCAAGCCGACCTGGCCTTGGCCGTGCGCAATAGGCTACCGCTCTCTGCCCTTCGGGGGCTTAGCCAGGCCGGAATGTCCGAGCAGGAAATTGAGACATTTGTGATCCCGCAGCGCACTCGCCGTCACCGCGCGGACAAGCAGCAGCCACTGACCGTGGATGAGTCGGATCGTGCTGTCCGGCTCTTGCGAGTCCAATCTCTGGCCGAGCAGACCTTCGGTGATCAGGAGAAGGCGAACCGCTGGCTTCGTCGACCGCTCCTCGAACTCGGCGGTGAGACGCCGCTCGTGGTGGCGCAAACCGAAGCCGGCGCGCGTGTAATCGAGACCATCCTCGGCAAGATCGCTTGGGGCGCCGCTGCCTGATGTTCCTCTGGCGTCTGTCGGGCAAACAGTATGCTCAGGCACTCGACGGCGGCTATGGTCTTCATTTTGACGGACGCTGGAACACTGTCGGCCATGCGGTCACGTACTGCGCGACCTCTCCTGCGCTCTGCGTTCTCGAGAAGCTCGTCCATGTCGAGGACCCGGCGCTCCTGCCGGAACTTGTCATGGTCACGTATGAGCTGCCAGATTCGGTAGCGATAAAGGACATTGGACTCCCGGATTTGCCGCCGGACTGGCGTCGTCACGAGGCCTGGAGTCAGGACAGGGGAGACGAATGGCATGAAGGACGCTCCACCCTGTTGTTACGCGTACCTTCGGCCATTGTGCCGGTCGCCAATTCACCGGACGTAAATGTGTTAATAAATCACGGCCATCCGGCTGCGGCCGACATCCGAATCGTTGGCCAGGAACCCTTCTCACTCGATCCCCGACTGTTTTGAAGGCATTGACGCACAAGACACGACTTGATCCTCCCATTTGCGGGCCTTCGTCGTGATAGTGATGGAAATCGGCGCGAACTTCTTGTTTTTCTCCCTCATCTGAGGCAGAAAAAGCGGAACTTGGGCGATTCGAGGATTCGATGACGACACCTTCTCCGCTAGTTCTGTCGCAGCCCGATCAGGTGATTGGGCGTCTTCAGGGGCTCGGCCTGACGGAAGAAAACCTACTGCACGCTGCGCGCCGCTGGCATGTAGCCTGGAGTGGATTCACGGCGAACCACCCGCCGTTCGGAATCGGCATCGCAGCTTGGATGGAGGCGGTGGCGGCATTGCGCGAGACGACTATGCCCTTGGGCTGGGTGCGATCAGATGAGCGCAACTATGCACTTGTGATCAGCCCCGACGGCGCGATGGCAATCAGTGTTGCCACCGGCGACGCCGGAACTGGCCGGCCTGATACCAGCCCGAGCAACAAGGCCCCCAAAGGCGTCAGCACAGCTGATGCGATCTCGGTCAATCAAATCCAGTTGGAACTCGATTTGCCGGTGCCGGAACTTCCGTCATCGGAAGACGATGGACCGCTGACCTGGTTCTTACTCCTCCACCGTGCACACGACGAAATTCGCTGCGAATTGTCCTTGCCTCTCGAGATGTCGCCCGATGGCAGGATCAGTCGCTGGAAGGAGCGGTTGATCCTGTCCTCAATCCCGCTCGATGGAGATATTGTCGAGGTTGTCGCACCGGAGGGGCCCGATCTGGATATCGACGTGAAGCGAAAGGCATGAGCACCATCGAGATTTTTAACTCGTCTCGATTGACATGGGCGCGGCGCCGCCGTGGCTTAACGAAAACGAAGCTCGCCGTCTCACTGGGCGTCGATCTGCGGTCAGTCTCCGCGTATGAGACCGGGGAATTCGCTCCGGAAGCGGACAAGCTGACCCGAATCGCGCGCGTGCTTCGGTTTCCCGAGAACTTCTTTTTCGGCGACGATCTCGAGGAGCCGGCATTCGATACCGCCAGCTTCCGATCGATGTCGAAGATGACCGCCTCACAGCGGGACACAGCGCTCGGGAGCGGCGCGATCGCGTTGCTACTCAATGAATGGATCGAAGGGCGTTTCGATCTTCCTCACGCCGATGTTCCCGATCTTGGGCGTGACGGCAGTCCCGAGGGCGCCGCAGAAGCTGTGCGGCGAGCTTGGGGCCTCGGCGAACTGCCGATCAAGAACATGGTCCACCTTTTGGAAGCGAAGGGCGTGCGGGTCTACTCGCTCGCCATCGACGCCGTTGAGGTCGATGCATTTTCTATGTGGCGGCAGGATCGTCCTTTCGTGTTCCTCAACACTTTGAAGTCCGCTGAGCATGGGCGTTTCGATGCGGCGCATGAGCTTGGACATCTCGTGCTGCACCGCCATGCCGCGCCGAATGGTCAAGAGGCGGAGCAGGACGCCAACTCCTTCGCCTCGGCATTCCTAATGCCGGCAGCGAGCGTTCGTGCACACGCGCCTCGTTTCCCGACCATCGACAATCTTATCCGACTGAAGAAAATCTGGGGCGTTTCGCTCGCTGCCATCACATATCGTCTGCACAAGCTTGGTTTGCTGACAGATTGGCATTACCGCAAACTCTACATTGAGATCGCATCGCGCGGATATCGCAAGACCGAGCCTGCCGGCGGGCCGCGGGAGGTCTCGCAAATCCTTCAAAAGGTCTTCGCAGCGTTGCGGGAAGACGGAATCGGGAAGCACGATATTGCTTGCGCCCTGAATGTGCATGCCGAGGACGTCGATGAGCTCGTCTTCGGTCTCGCCCTTACCGGTCTCAACGGATCCGGCCGTCCTCCCACGCCGAAACGTCGGCCGGAGTTAACGGTCGTATCTTCGCGGGAGTAAGTCGATGCTGGGCTTTCCTGAGGCGCAGGCCGTCGAAGATCTTGCAGACCTCCTCTATGACTTCTTGCCGGGAAGCGGAAACAATCGCACGGCGTTTCCACTGGCAGCCGCGCAGGCCGGCGTCGGCGACTTGTGGGTTCCCGGCAGCAAGCGTCCGGCGATCGTTCAACTTCTCACCGCTACTCTGGAGCGACGCCGTCACCTGTTCACGAAGCTGATCATGTCGATTGTACGCCAAGCGATGACCTATCGCCGTGGCAAAGGCAATCCGTTGACCCGTGCCGAGGTCGAACGGCTGAATAGCCTGCTCCCGGGCGTCTCGTTCAAAATTCCCGAACTGCTTGATCGCGCGTTCCTTGAGAGTCTGAGCGGCACATCAGAGGTACGGCGCGAACCGCAATCGGGCCCCCTCAGCGTAGAGCGGAGCAAGGTGCTCGCTTCACTCCTAATCGAAATCGGTCGTCTAAATCCCCAAGAGCGCGGCCTGCGTTTCGAGGGCTTCCTTAGTGAACTCTTCTGCGCCTTCGAGTTGGCGCCGCGCGGCTCGTTCCGGCTCGTTGGCGAGCAAATTGACGGGAGTTTTCGACTGGATGGGCAAACCTACCTTGTCGAGGCAAAGTGGCACGGACCGCAGATCGGCTTCGCCGATCTGATGACATTCTCTGGCAAGGTTGGAGGAAAAGCATCCTGGTCGCGCGGCCTGTTTGTGAGCAATTCCGGTTTTACCGCGGAGGGGCTCGAAGCGTTTGCGCGCGGCCGCCAGACCAATCTGATCTGCGTTGATGGCCTCGATCTTTATGAAGTGCTGGATGGCCGCGTGAGCCTAACCGACGTATTGCGCCACAAGGACCGGCGTGCAGCAGAAACCAACCGGGCCTTCGTGCCGGTGCGCGACCTGAACCTAAGGCGAGCCTAGATGAGAAGGGCGAAAGGCTCCGCTCGTCACATGTTCCCTTCATCGAGACCTCATCATCATTGGCATTTTTCCGGGTAGGTGCCCTATATTGAGGGGTAGTTGGCGTGGTCGGACGGTCAGCCGGCCACCGAACAAGAATACCTGCACCGAGGATATTCGGAGCAGCCCAGAAATTCGCCGAACCTGCCCCTCTTTCTAACGAGGTGGCCGCGACAGCTTTCTGTCGGGCATGAATGCTTGGCGCCTTGCTGCGATATTTCTGTTTCTTGAATTCCCAAGGATGGATGTTGTCCTTGAAGGCCCATATGCCTCGCTTTGCGCGTCGGGCCTCTTCGAGGGCATCGAGGTAACGCTGATCGGGTCCGTATCGCTCCAGAACCCAAGCCCAGCCATTCACGACCATCTCTAGCTCGATGTTTCTCGTCACGCGGAAGGGCGCCCCAAACGTTGTTATGACATGAGGGCATGACGACGGTGTTCTGAACTCGCCGGCGGCGTAATCCAGCGTCAGATAGGGGACGCAGACGACACGGCCGTACGTGTCTACTGACCGCCCGGTATTCATCTTCATCAAGATGGCAAGTTCGACCCACTTGCCGCCGATCAGGGCGGTGAGGAAATCCTTGGCTTCGCGGCCGCCGGGCTGTTCAATCTCCGGAGCATCGATGAATCCGAATCTCGCGGTTACCTCGATCTCGGCTTGATCCTTAGGGTTTCCTGTCACCTCGGAAACCCTGACCCGAGTTAGAAACCCATCACCGTCGAACACCTTCAGCACCGGAACCCTGACTGTGTCCGTTTGTGGATCCTCAGGCACAATGATCATGGGATCTACTTCTTGAGCCATTGTATCGGCGGCAAAGGGAAACGGGACTATACCGTCCCTGTTCTTCCTTTCGGAAGTGCTAAATTAAGACAACATTCTGGATCCGGAGCACGCGTTCTCGTCACCCTGGAGGCTCATCGAGCATTGTGGGGTCAGAAGGGCCTATTCGAACTGCACCGGTCGGGCCGATAGCCAAGAGCGTGGTGAGCGATACTGCGTGGATCCGACCAGACCCCATTCCAACTGCTAATCCGTCTCGACGCTTTCGGCCGCGTTGGACGTTTGGCTAGGTCGCTTCGCCCGGCCTACGGAAGTTCGATCTCGCCATCCACCACGTGGTTGAGGCCGGTGCCTTCCGCCGTCAGCGTCATGCGGACGTTCAACTTCTTCTCGCCGCCGATTTGCCCTGCGCGCACCGTTTCCTCAATCTTGCGCTGGGAGGTTACACCGACTTCCTTCAGGAACTTGCGGATCGACATGTTGAAGGCGTCTTCGCTCATGGCGGAACTCCTCTGTATCCAGAACGGATTGTAAGGGAAGGCAAGGGATCAAGGAAGTAGGACGGTGACGCTCGGTCCCATAGAAACAGTTCCCGAGCCGGGAGGATGCGTCGGGTCCTTAAACTTCATCGGCCCTTGGAAGGAGGAAGAGCGCTGCCAAACCGCTACCGTGAATCGGTGTCCTAATAATGCACAGGGGCCGTCTTTGTGCGGGCAGCAATTTTCCCGAGAGCACGGCTGGGGAAGCGTCAGACAATCCGCCGCGCCGCGCGTCCCAGCTGCCGTTCCGCGTCGTTGTAGTAGCAGCGCGAAGCTTGCTGGACGGATCGGTGCTGCGACTGCTGCATGGCTTCGACGAGGGAGATGCCACGGCGGGCGGTTTCGGTGAGGTAGCCGGCGCGCAGTCCGTGCGCGGAAAACAGGTGCGCATCGATGGCATGTTGACATAAAGATGTCTTTATGTGATCACTGGCTTGGGCGGTCGTTACAAGGACAAAGAATGTCGCGAAGTCCGTCCTCACTGGACGATTTGTTTGGTGCGGCCAGCAAGAAGCGAGACGGGTCGGAAGTCCTGGCTACGCTTCAAGCTACTGCGCGCGAACGCATCCTGATCCTCGACGGTGCCATGGGCACCCAGATCCAGGGTCTCGGCTTCGACGAAGACCATTTCCGCGGCGACAGGTTCGTCGGTTGCGCCTGTCACCAGAAGGGCAACAACGATCTTTTGATCCTGAGCCAGCCCAAGGCGATCGAGGACATTCATTATCAGTACGCTATTGCCGGCGCGGACATCATCGAGACCAACACCTTCTCATCAACCTCCATAGCGCAGGCCGATTACGGCATGGAGAATGCCGTCTACGACCTCAATCGCGACGGCGCTCGGCTTGTCCGCCGTGCTTTGATCCGGGCACAACAGGAAGACGGCAAGCGGCGGTTTGTCGCCGGCGCTCTCGGGCCGACCAACCGCACCGCCTCGATGTCGCCGGATGTCAACAATCCCGGTTACCGCGCCGTGACTTTCGACAAATTGCGCTATGCCTATGGCGAGCAGCTGCGCGGGCTGATCGATGGCGGCGCCGACCTCATCCTGATCGAGACCATCTTCGACACGCTGAACGCCAAGGCGGCGATCTTCGCCTGCAACGAGATCTTTGTCGAAAAGGGCGTGCATCTGCCGGTCATGATCTCCGGCACGATCACCGACCTGTCCGGCCGCACGCTCTCCGGCCAGACGCCGACGGCTTTCTGGCATTCGGTCCGTCACGCCAGCCCGTTCACGATCGGCCTCAATTGCGCGCTCGGCGCCAACGCCATGCGCGCGCATCTGGATGAGCTTTCGGGCGTCGCCGGCACCTTTGTCTGCGCCTATCCGAATGCCGGCCTGCCCAATGAATTCGGCCGGTATGACGAGAGCCCGGAATTCATGGCTGAACAGATCGAGGGTTTTGCGCGCGACGGATTGGTCAATGTCGTCGGCGGCTGCTGCGGTTCGACGCCGGACCATATCCGCGCCATCGCGGCGGCGGTGAAGAAATATCCGCCGCGCGCCATCCCGAAGATCGAGCCGAAGATGCGCCTGTCGGGCCTCGATCCGTTCACGCTGACCGACGAGATTCCGTTCGTCAATGTCGGCGAGCGCACCAATGTCACGGGCTCCGCCAGGTTCAGGAAGCTGATCACGGCGGGCGACTATGTCGCCGCGCTCGATGTCGCGCGCGACCAGGTTGCCAACGGCGCCCAGATCATCGACATCAACATGGACGAGGGCCTGATCGATTCGAAGAAGGCGATGGTCGATTATCTCAACCTGATCGCGGCCGAGCCGGACATTGCCCGCGTTCCCGTGATGATCGACAGTTCCAAGTGGGAGATCATCGAGGCCGGCCTGAAATGCGTGCAAGGCAAGCCGCTGGTCAACTCCATCTCCATGAAGGAAGGCGAGGAAGCGTTCCTGCATCATGCCAGGCTGGTGCGCGCCTATGGCGCTGCGCTGGTCGTCATGGCCTTCGACGAGGACGGTCAGGCCGACACCAGGGCGCGCAAGAACGAGATCTGTACCCGCGCCTACAAGCTGTTGACCGAGCAGGCCGGCTTCCCGCCCGAGGATATCGTCTTCGATCCGAACGTGTTCGCCATCGCCACCGGCATCGATGAACACAACAATTACGGTGTCGACTTCATCGAAGCCGCTAGGCAGATCACCGCGACGCTTCCTCATGTCCATATTTCGGGCGGCGTGTCGAACCTCTCCTTTTCGTTCCGCGGCAACGAACCGGTGCGCGAGGCCATGCATGCCGTGTTCCTCTACCACGCCATTCAGGCGGGCATGGACATGGGCATCGTCAATGCCGGGCAGCTTGCCGTCTACGACAACATTGACCCGGAACTGCGCGAAGCCTGCGAGGACGTCATCAACAACCGCCAGCCGAAGGGTGGCGGTACGGCGACCGAACGCATGCTGGAACTCGCCGAACGCTTCAAGGGCACAGCGGGCAAGGAGGCGCAGGAACGCGATCTCGCCTGGCGCGACTGGCCGGTCGAGCAGCGCATTTCGCATGCTTTGGTCAACGGCATCACCGAATTCATCGACGCGGACACGGACGAGGCGCGGCGCGCCGCCGAGCGACCGCTGCATGTCATCGAGGGCCCGCTGATGGCGGGCATGAACGTCGTCGGCGACCTGTTCGGCGCCGGCAAGATGTTCCTGCCACAAGTGGTGAAGTCGGCCCGCGTGATGAAGCAGGCGGTGGCCGGCCTGCTGCCGCACATGGAGGCCGAGAAGCTGGCGAACGCCGCTAGCGGGATCGACAATGGCGAGCGCCAGACCGCCGGCAAGATCCTGATGGCGACGGTAAAGGGCGATGTCCATGACATCGGCAAGAACATCGTCGGCGTGGTCCTTGCCTGCAACAATTATGAGATCATCGATCTTGGCGTCATGGTGCCTGCGGCGAAGATCCTGCAGACGGCGCGTGAGCTAAAGGTCGACGTCATAGGCCTGTCCGGCCTGATTACGCCGTCGCTCGACGAGATGGCACATATGGCGGCCGAGATGGAACGTGAAGGCTTCGACATTCCGCTGCTGATCGGCGGCGCGACGACCAGCCGCGTGCATACGGCGGTAAAGATCCATCCGCGCTATGCGAAAGGCCAGACGGTGTATGTCGCCGATGCCAGCCGCGCCGTCGGCGTGGTGTCGGCACTGCTGTCGAACGAGGCCAAGGCCGGCTATGTCGAGAACGTTCGCGCGGAGTACAAGAAGGTTGCCGACGCGCATGCGCGCAGCGAAGCCGACAAGCAGCGGCTGCCGCTCGCCAGGGCGCGGGCCAATGCCCACAAGATCGACTGGGCGGGCTACGAGCCGCCAAAACCGTCCTTCCTTGGCCTGAAGGTCTTCGAAGGCTGGGATCTGGCCGAGCTTGCCCGTTATATCGACTGGACGCCATTCTTCCAAACCTGGGAGTTGAAGGGCCGCTATCCCAAAATCCTCGACGACGAGGACCAGGGGCCGGCGGCACGTCAGCTCTTTGAGGACGCCCAGGCGATGCTGGCGAAGATCATCGCGGAAAAATGGCTTGCGCCCAAGGGCGTGATCGGCTTCTGGCCGGCCAATGCCGCCGGCGACGATATCAGACTGTTCACGGATGAGGCCCGCTCGCACGAACTGGCGACATTCTTCACGCTGCGCCAGCAGCTGGCCAAGCGCGACGGCAAGGCCAATGTCGCACTGTCGGATTTCGTCGCGCCTGCGGACAGCGGCAAGGCTGACTATGTTGGCGGCTTCATAGTCACCGCGGGCATCGAGGAAGTGGCGATCGCCGAGCGCTTCGTGCGGGCCAACGACGACTATTCCTCGATCATGGTCAAGGCGCTGGCCGACCGTTTCGCCGAAGCCTTCGCCGAGCGCATGCACGAGAAAGTGCGCAAGGAATTCTGGGGTTACGCGCCCGATGAGATCCTAGTCCCGGACGACCTGATCGGCGAGCCCTATCGCGGCATCCGCCCCGCGCCCGGCTATCCGGCGCAACCCGACCACACCGAAAAGGCGACGCTGTTTCGCCTGCTCGACGGCGAACGCAATGCGGGCGTGAGCCTAACCGAAAGCTTCGCCATGTGGCCTGGCTCCTCCGTCTCCGGCATCTACCTGTCGCATCCCGAAAGCTACTATTTCGGCGTCGCTAAGATCGAGCGCGATCAGGTCGAGGACTATGCGCGACGCAAGGCCATGCCGCTGGCCGAGGTCGAGCGCTGGCTTGGGCCGATCCTCAACTATGTGCCGGCGCGCTACGCCGAAGCGGCGGAGTAAGTCCCCATTACCAGCCTGTCGTTCTTGCCCCCTGACCGATCTCGCATTCCTGTGGACCGGTTTGGGTGATCGATGATTTGATCAGGGTGCTTAAGGTGCCTACTCGTTTCACTATGGGTGAAGAGTGACTAGCCGACGCCGGTTCGGCGACCTGTAGTCGACGACAACCTTCCACCATTGCGGCAGTTCGCGCGCATCCTGAAGGCTAACGGAGATCGAGCCGTGCTGGTCGGATGGCTTACTTGCGGCGCAAAGCGGACAGTCGAATACTGTACAAAGAAAAAGTGGTCATGACCTATGACCAACCTCTCGCAGCGGCCGCGCCGCGTGTCTTAGAGACGTGCAGCTATCGATGCATCGGTAGCAACAATCGCTTGCGAAAGCTTGCGCGCATACTCTGCGCGGCGGTTTTTCGGCTGCCGCAACGCGTAAGAGGGATGATGGAGAAAATAGACCGGTGTATCGGACGATCGTTCTGCAGCGAGAGCAGCGAATGCGCGTTTGGCTTCCGCGCCAAACGCAACAATCGCCGCTAGCGTATCATCTCTCCAGAGCCAATGGTCACGCAGCCAGGGTAACAGTTCTGCCCACGTCGGATTGCGCTCCACGCCATTCTGTCCAAATACTGGGCCGGGTATGATGTTGTCACGCGCGATGGCAATTTCGCCTAGCGGCAATTCTGCCAACAAAGAGGCTAGGAAACTGCCCGAGCGGGATGTGGGAGCGAGCGGCGCATGCAATCCGCCGTCGGCGTTCTTTTTGGCGCACAGTCCGAGAAACAAAATCTTCTGTTCGATCATCTCGCATTTTGTAACGCCATAATGGTGTATAAGTTCTTTCGAACCTGGTCCACGGGAACTTCCCCGAACTGAATCCCAGTCGAGAAATTGAACTCGTCGCGACCCGCAACGGCCTGAATTCCGGGGGACTCGGGTGAGCTATAGGCCAGCATTGCAGACGGCGAGTAACCTGCGCGAAGGAGGCGGAGCCAGTCCGGGGTGCCAGGATAAGGTCTGTATTCAAAAGCACTGCAACGAAAACGCCCTGGAAGGGCGTCTGTTACCGACCAAAGGGTCTCGATCAGATCCAACGTTGCGCGATGTTCTTCGCGTGTTTCGGTTGGCAAGCCTAGGATGAAATAGCCCTTCACCGAAATGCCAGCGCTGCAGAGGCGGGTGACCACTCTGATGGTCTGCGCCACGGAAATTTTCTTGTCGATGTGCTTGAGCAGCCGGTCGCTGCCAGCCTCTATACCGAGAGCAACTTCGCGGCAACCGGACGCCACCATAAGGTCGATAGTGTCGTTCGGAACCTTGTCGAGGACGTTGATCCGGCCGGTCGCGTCCCAACGAAGCGAAAGATTGGCTCGGACAAAGGCGTCGAGCGTTCTGACAATTATCTTGGAGTTGGCGAGAAAGAGGTCGTCGACAAATCGTATGCGGGTAACGCCGTATCGATCGCGTAGCGTGGCCATCTCGGCGATAAGATTGTCTGGACTTCGCATGCGGATGCTCACGTCAGGATTCGCGCTCACCGCGGCGCCGCAGAACGAACAATCGAAGGGGCATCCCCGTGAAGCGACCATGGCTGATTCCAGTTCGCCGGCGTCGAGGTAAGGGTCTTGCACCAGATACTTGCGATCCAGAAACGGCATAGCATCGATGTTCGGTGCCAGGAGGGCCTTGTCACCGCGCATCTGCGGCATGGTGAGACCGTCACCGTTCCGCCAGCCGATTGAGGGCAGGCTGCTGCGTGACTCGATATCGGCCAAGAGAAGCGGCACCCGGGTTTCCGCTTCGCCGACAACAAGTGCGTCGATACGGGGAATGCAATGATCCTCCAGAATTTCCCGGGGCATTGCTTTCGCCTGATGACCGCCTAGCATCACAGAAATGCCCGGATCCAGGCCGGCAAGGATTGCGCGGCTATGGGCGTAGGTTGGCGCGAGCAGGTTGAATCCCGCCCAACCTGGCTGTGCGTCGTTGATAATGCCGACCGTCTCTGAGAGCCCAAGCCCAAGCGCTTCGCTGTCGAGCAGTCCGACGCTAAAACCGGTTGCCGCGGCTACAGTAGCGATGTAGCCGAGCCCAAGGGTCGGCAGAGTGAAGTCGTTGACGCGGCGCGCGTGGCCGTAGTCCTTCAGCGGCGAATTAACGAGCAGCAGGTCAAGGCGGCCGTCCGCGCCTAGAATGCGCGGATCATTCATGACATTGGCCACAAGCAGTGATTAGATTCACAGCGTTCATCGCGGTGTCTTCGATGGTTCCTCCCGCATCCAAGGTGATAACGACGTGGCCTTTGGATCGAAGGAACTCCGCACGCTCGGCGAAAAGCGATATTTCTGTTTCGATATCCAATCGGTCCTTAAAGAAATCCGATCGCATCGGTCCACGTGATCGCCTGCGTTTGCCAAGCTCGATAGCGGTGATCTCGAGAGCAACTGTTGTAACCCCTTCAAGCAAGGGCGCGTTGCTTGCGTAGACGAAATCCTGGTCGACCCCGGAAATGGGTTGATAGACAAGGCCGGACAGCACGAATCTGTCGAGCAGAAGGTTGCCCATGTTACTTTCGATAAGTTCTGCGCGAGCTGTGGAAAGCGCCAAGCTGAGAGTCAAACCGGGTGTTGCGGAGCTAGCGAGCTTGCGTATCAGCGTGTTGAGGGAGGAAGACTCCACATTGCTGAACAGCTCGTACTGCTGTCCTCGATCAGCCAATAGGGAGATGACCTGCGGCAGCAAGCTTGACTTGCCGACGCCGCTGGGGCCGTCGAAAGCTACAATCGTGCGACCCATCTCGCTTGCACCCAAGCATGCGTTGCGGAAGAATCAATAGAGAATCATTATTATACGCGCACATTATTAACTGAGGAAACTTGAGAAAAATAGAAGATCAGAGCTAGTCGGCTTCACTCTGAAGTGGAACTGGCACATACGGATCCGTTGGCGAATGAAGGAACATTTGCTCAATCCGATGCCCTGCCGCTTCAACCAAAACCCTGGCCATCGCGGGAAGTTCGGTTCTTGCTCGGCGGTGGTCGTCTAGGGCTATAGGCGAAGGGGCTTCGGGCGCATCGATCCGCATCACATTGTCCTTGCCAACCAGCAGATATGCTTGTCCGAGGGCATTTAGTGATTGGGCCCGCATAGCGCCAAAGTAGATGTCGCGCCATTGTAGGATCCCACCTTTGGACTTGGTAGCGTCGACCGTGAAAGCAGTCTCTCCACAGCCGAGGCTCAGAATCTGGATATTGGCACGGTCGATTTCGAAACACGTCAGCGTATCGACAAGGGCGTTCATCGTCGGGTTGTTTGCCCATAGGCCACCGTCGACCATCATGTAGCCATTGTTGGGAAGAGCCTGAAAGAACGTCGGCGCCGCCGCCGTCGCAAGCCCGACCCGGACCATCCGCTCAAACCGGTCCTTTTTGTAATCGGGATGGTGAGGGGTCTTGTACAACCACGGCTCGCCATAGCGCCCCTCAAAGCTTGGGATCACAAGGCGGTTGCGGGCCATCCCGAACGGGGTGTCGTCGAAAATGCGCAGCAGCTCGCTTTCGAGGTTATCGCGATCATAGGCATAGCGGCCGAAGCGCCGCACCCTGCGCAACACGCGCTGAAGGGGATTGGGCGGCGGGAAGATCAAGCCGCCGCGTTCGACGTAGATTTCACGGATCTCGCGTGCGGTTTTGCCGTGCGAAAGCCCCAGCGCGATAATGCCGCCGGTGGAGGTCCCGGCAATCATATCAAAGCAACCCGCCACCGATTTGCCGCCCAGGAACCGCTGCTCGAGCTCGGCGAGGACAGCTGCCGGCAGGATGCCGCAGATACCCCCACCATCTATCGACAAGATGCGGAAGGGCCGGCCCTTCGGCCAAGGGCGTTGCAGGCGGCGTTTCTGGGCGGTGCCGTCCGAGCGGCGAGGTGGGAGGTAGGTCATCTATTCACTGCACTGCCAAGCGCGGCTCGCGGCTGTTCGATATGTTTACCGGTGCCGGTCCACGTTCCCGTGGCGCGCCAGCCTTCATAGGAGGTCAGCCAGTCAATCGCCCACGGCACGGTGGTTTCGGCAACCGACATGAAGGGCGACCATTCATCCGAATCCGGATCGAACATGCACAGCACCACATCGAGCGGGCCGCAGCCGATGTAATAGACGTGCGGCAGCTGGCCTTCCGGGTCGCCGCGCCGGGGCCGCAGCTGCGGGGTCAGGATTTTCACCCGCGGCTGCATGCGGCGATTGTTGAGCTTTTCGATAGTGGAAGGGGCCCGGAACGTGATCTCAACCTGGAAGGTCTGCAGCAGCGGCCGCAACGGCCCCCGCCATGTCGCGGAGGCGCCTTCACGGGTGGCTAGTACTAACTGCGGCCAACGGTCGGCCATGGCCGCAATCTGACGTTCTATTGTGAAAACCTCGCTGCTCACCGCCGTTCTCCCATATTCGTGTGGGAGCGCGCGGCCACTGGCGACGCAACGGCAATCGAACCGACAACGGCCGGTACTGCCGGCACGAACAGACCGCCCTTGCGGGTATAGCTTTGATCCAGGGAACGGATCGCCCGGCCGGTGCGGTCGTTGAAGGTCTTCAGCGTGTTCGACACAACCCGATCGCCGAACCGATTACGCAACCAGTCCTGCAAATCCTCCAGCTGCACGTTGCCCTGCTTGATTGCTTCCAGTCCGTCGGCCAGATCACGCAGGGCGGCGGCGAATGCATCCTGCTGCATCTTGTTCTCCGGCCAGCGGTCGGTGAACCGGTCTTCGTCCCACTCCGGATTGCGGACATCGAGGAGCTGCCCCTGGCGTGACGCTTCCTCGATAGCGCGTTCCGTCCACCGCGCCTGCCGGATCACCATGTCGGAGAGCAGCATGCCCGGCAGGGCCGCCTTGCCGGCATGACACGACAGCATCACCGATGGCGGGATCCGGCCTGTGGTGGAAGCGTAAAGGACGTTGCGGAACCGCTTGATCAACTGCAGCGCCACTGTGGCGGTGTTCTTCACGATGAGGGGGGTCTGTGCCGGCACTAGGTGCACATCCGCATCGGCGGCGAACTCGATGCCGTCGGCTTCATAGAGCCGCTTGTTGTAGGCCAGCGCGAACCGCTCCTCCATCGGCGTCCGCGCATTGTACCAGCGACCGAACGCCCAAGCGTTCATCATGACCGGCCTGTGAAGATGGGTCGGGTCGCCGTGCTTGGCATGGAAGATCACGCTTTCGCGGTCTTTGAGGGTTGCCAGGCGGCGGGACGGCGTCAAGTCGACGTGCATGTTGTCGGCGTAGCGCAGCGTGATGCAGCGGCTCTGGCGCTCGACCGCCTGCACGGGGTAATCGGCGACGGCGCTTTCCAGAAGGTCAAGGACCTCCTCAGGCGACGTGTCCTCCGACACGTCGAGCTCGACCACGACGTCAAGATCGTATTCGTTGTCGGTTCCCCGCGTCGAAATGGTTGCGTCGATTGCCATGGAACCCTGCGGGTAAAAGCACAAGACCCGCCCGTAGAGCGGACTGCCAGGGCACTCGATGTGCTTGCGAATGGCTTCGTAGCGGTCGCCGGTCCTGGCGTGCAGGCCGGCAGGCAACTGAACGCTGATGGCCAGGTCGGCCAGAATTGCATCCAGTGGATTGAGGAAGGGCTCGACGGGCCCTAGGACCCCAGGAAAGCGCGGCTTATCGTTCATTGCAGGGGTCCTTTCAGGGTTTAGCCTTTCGGCGGATACGGATCGTTGCCGTAGGAATTGGAATCGCGGATCTGGCCATTCGGCCGGTGGATGACGACTTCACTATGCTGGTTGATGGCGATCTCACGCGCGGCTGAAATCGCATCGGCCTGCGTGGAATGCACCGAAGTGGCGCGGCTATTACCGGCACCTTGCACAGCCCACTGGCCGTTGTGAGGTACGACATGTTGATTCTTGCCCATAAAAAGCTCCATTAGTTGAGTTGCTAGACACTATCGTAAAGATAAATCTTACGGCGGCTTGCGTCAAGTCCCATATTATGGTCTTGTAAGCTGTGATCAGACGGCGCGGACGCAGAAGCGACCGCGTCGATATGACTCGTGGAAAGGACTTGTATGGTGGAGTTGGCTGTAAAATTGAAACAGCTGCGAATGCGAAGCGGAAAGTCGCTGCAGGAAGTGGCCGATGCGGTAGGGGCCTCGAAGGCTCATGTGTGGGATCTCGAACGCGGCGCGAGTAAAAACCCATCGTTGACCCTTATTAGGAGCCTGGCAGACTTCTACAGGGTAGGGGTAGCGGATCTGGTGGGTGAAAATCCCCGGGCACCGGAGGAAGATGCCGAACTGGTGGCGATGTACCGCAATCTTAGCGAGCTTTCGCCCGGTGACCGCGAAACCATCGCGCTACTGATGGAGCGGTTGAAAGCCAGTCGGAAACCATGACGGTCAGCCGAATCGATCTGGCCGATGCGGCCACTCCGGAAAAACTTGTTCTGGAGATTCTCAAGAACGAGCCCGGCCTCGCGATTCCTGTGCCGATCGAGGCTCTTGCCCGGCAGCTCGACATTGTCGATATCCTTCCGCTTGAAACAGACGGCTATGAGGGCGGGCTGATTACGCCCGTCGACAAGTTCAACGGGTCGATCCTGTTCAACCAGGCTAGCCCGCGGCGACGGCGCCGCTTCACGATCGCCCATGAGCTCGGCCATTTCCTCATGCCGTCCCACGTCCCGTCGGCTGAGGGACGGTTTTTGTGCCGGTTGCAGGATATGCTGGCGTTGAAGGCCAACGAGGCAGACCGCCGCATGAAGATGGAAGTCGAAGCGAACCGCTTCGCGGCAAATATTTTGATGCCGGCCCCACTTTTCCGAAAAGATGCGGCGGCGGGCAAGGATCCCGATCTTAGCCATCTGGTCAAGCTTGCCGACAAATACGATGTCAGCAAGGAAGCGGCCAGCCGCTCGTATGTGCGCTACCGGGAGGAGCCGGTGGCGGTGGTGATTGCCCGTCACGGCAAAGTCCTTCGGGTCTACGGTGACTATGCCAAGTTCCCGGGTCTTTCGGCTGAACGGGCCCGGCCGGTCTCTCCCTATTCGCTGCTGCGCAGACGAACCCATCAGGAGGGTGTACCGAGCGACATCGATGAGACCGATGCGGGGGTATGGATAGACGTCCAGCGGGGCCGCAAACCGCCCGCCCTCTACGAGCAGGTGCTGCTCCAGCGTGACGGTTTCGCGATGATCATGCTTTCGATGAACCCGCCTGATGAGGATGAGGAAGACCCGGAAGATGACTTGACCTCGGCTCAGCGCCTCAGGCGAAGGGTGGATCGCTGATAGACCGAGTATCGGCTCGCTGGCGCAGAATTGCTGCCCAAGCTGGCAATGGCAACACCGACCTTCGCGTATTACAAAGTTTATTCTTTATTTACCAATGGCGATTACGCTCTTGGTATGAGCAAAAAAATCATCTCGTTTCGTCTCGCCGAAGACGACTTGGCCATACTCGATGAGACCGCGCAACGATTCAATATGAGCCGGTCAGACGCCCTTAGCGCTGCCCTTCGCGCGTTCAACAATGATTACGTCAACGAGAACGGTACATTCGTGCGGCGCACTCCTTGGTGGCTTCAGACGCTCGGGGACGACACCAAGTGACAAAACTGGACGTCAACAGGCTGGTCTTGGTTACTGCGCTGATCTTGCTGGTGGTGATTGCCGCTGGATCTGGGTATCGGCTGGAGATCGGACCCTATGGCCTAACTTTCGAACGGGGCAACAACGCGAACACCGATCAGGCTAGTTTGCCCGACACTCGCACCCCACAGTCGGAGCCAAAATCACTTGGCATGGTGACCGGGTCAGCTAAAGCGAAGTGAACCTAAGGTCGCTTGTTTCAAATTATCTGCTTCAGCCATCTGGCGAAGGCGATCACGTTTCAACTCTGAGTAATTTTCAGAGCGCAGAATACTATGATCAGGCTTGATGCCGCCGAGCTGAATTCGGGTAGGGATGGGAGGGGAATGCTCATGGATTGGGAACACTTGCTCAGCAGCGAACGTTTGGGAGACACTGGTTACCAGGCGAAGCCAAATCGTTCCATCTTTGTGCAGGACTACGATCGGATCATATTCTCTGCACCGTTTAGGCGGCTTGCAAATAAGACGCAGGTGCAACCGCTATACGAGCACGATCACGTGCACCACAGGCTTATCCACTCCGTCGAGGTTGCGAGCGTTGGCCGCTCGCTGGCGATGGCGATTGGAAACTGGCTCGAGTAGGAGAACGAGATTGAGGCCGGAGAGGCGCATAGTCTCGCGAATATTGTGCAGGCGGCATGTGTCGCTCACGACATCGGGAACCCTCCATTCGGCCACTCTGGCGAGGAGGCCATGGGGGACTGGTTTGCCGATCAATTCTCTAGTTCAAATGACCTGATCAGTGAGGTCCCAAGCGATAGGCAGCTGGCCTTCAAGAACTTTGAAGGGAATGCACAGGGGTTCCGAATCTTGTGCCGGTTGGAGATGTATCGGAATGATGGTGGGATGCGGCTTTCCAAGGCCACATTGGGGGCGTTCACGAAATATCCTGTCACGGCATCCACGCGTGAGTCCGCGGCATCGGGAACGGCCGCGGGATACGTGGGCCTCAAGAAGTTCGGTATCTTCGACAGTGAACTTGAATCGTTCCGCGGCGCCGCCAGCACTCTGGGTCTGGTGGTGGAGAATCAGGGCGATAAAACGTGGTGGCGACGTCATCCGCTGGTGTTCGTTGTCGAGGCGGCTGACGACATCTGTTACAACATAGTAGACCTTGAGGATGCTTTTACGACTGGCGAAGTGGGGTACGACGTCGTGAGAGATATACTGTACGAAGCAGCTGGTAAGCCGAACCGAGATGTTTCCACATATACCGAGGCTGAAAACATCGCGATGCTGCGTGCTATCAGCATCGGAAAGGCGGTAGAGAGTTGCGTGGAAGCATTCAAGGAAAACTACGCCGCCATCATGAGCGGGAGTTTCTCATGGTCACTCGCGGACATCTGCAGCATGAAATCACTGTTCGAACGGATGAAGAAAGTTTCAAAAGATGAGGTCTTTACAGCTCGCCGGAAGACTGAGCTCGAAATCTCTGGACGCAAGATCATATGGAATGTGATGACGGGCATATTGCCAGTCTATGAAGATCTTAGGCGATCCGGCTGGAAGGAGGCAGGATTGACGGCCCATTTTCTATGAAATCCAGCGGGTCCACACTTTCCATCATTGCCCTCGCGAGCGACAGGCGCTCTTCCAGGCGCTGCCGCCGCTCGTCGTCTGTACTCTTCAGGCGCTCTTCCGCGTCCGCGAAAAAGCGCTCTACGGTCATCGCTCTTCCCCACCTGTCGATAATTTCCGCAAGTTGTTCACGGCTGTCTGCAAGAGCCTGAGCTGTTTTCCGGGCATCCTCTTGCCTTAGGTAGCGCTCCCACTCCTCCTCTCGCTCCTTTTTTCTCTTCGCCTCGGCCTCATCTGCAGCGGTCATAAGGCGTTGGAGGTTATCCTTGACCCCTTTCACGGTCTCGACGATTCTTGGGATAAGCTTGCCGAGTGTCTCCTGCTCCGTATCCTGCCAGCTAACGGACCAATCGACGCCCCCTTTCGGCGAATAGACAACGACCCGAAAGCGTCCCGACGGCATGTCCTGGTCTGTCGTCCAGGAATGCGTCAGCTGCCAGGGCTTGGCTGACCGGATGAGCCTGCTGTCTTCGCGATGATACTCACCATTGAGGTATCGCATCGACACTCGTTCGGTCATCTCGGTGAGAGCGAGCCCGATTGGCACCGTGTCGATATAGAAGACGGTCGGCCGGTCCGGAGCCCAGATGCTTCCGGAGTGATAGCGCCCGTATTTGCGATCCTTTCGCTCCACCTCCTGTTCCTTGATGTGGATGCGATGGAGGTCATCGGCGGCTTGTGCGATGTGAACCCGGTACCCTTGTTTATGCAGCGCGAGATAGAGGTCATTGGCGATCGAGAGTGCGCGCAACAGCGCAGCTTCAGAAGAAATCAGATCCGGCAGGATCCTTTTGTAGGGTCTGAGGAACTCGCCGTCTTTGACGTCCCGCGTTTTTCGAAAATGCTCTTCGACACCGAACAATAGCGGATGATGTGCTGGCCGATCAGGTTTCGCGGCGCGCCTGGCTTTGCGTGCTGCGATTTCTTCCGGCGTCCTCTTGCGCCGTGGCTTTGGGGCTGACGGCGTAATCTCGATGGTTTCATCCGATGCCTCCGCAAGCGTCGGCAGCTCTGCCGCAAGGCCGAGGGACTTGCGGGTCCAGTAGCCCGATCCAGGGTAAGGGACCCCATATTGCTTGCATGGCGGCCAGCACTGTGCCGGAAATTCCGAGCTCCGGGGCGACTTTGCTCAGCGGCCTGTCACAGACGCGCTTATAAAGCTCCAGACGTGTCAGTTGCATTAGCGATAGGTCTCAGTTCAATCGCGACCGATATCGTTCTGCCGGATAACGGCAGGCGCTGGATCTCGCCGCTTGTCCCCGACTTATCAGCGGTTTGGATAATTTTTGCGACGGCGGCGCTGGTCAGGCCACCCTTTTCGATGTTCGTCTTTTGTGCTTCGAAAGTCGCATAAAAGGCAGTCTGGAATTTGCAGAAATTTCCAGAAAACCGCCACCCTCTTCACGGTCTCAGATCGCGTCGAACCTGCCGGCATCGCCAAAATCCGCGGACGACTTTCCTTGGATCGGGGTTGCGCGGTGTCAGAGTCGCTTCGGCATCCAGGCTATGCATTGTTCCAGGCGTTCCAACCTAGCCTTTTGCGAACGAAGCTGGTGACCTACGTTAAGCAGATTGGATTTGCCTTTGGAACCAGCCGCATTGATCAATTCGGATTCGAGCAAAGCTATCCGATCGCGCATCTGCTGAGCCTCCGTCAATCGTATTTCTCTAATCCAGCCTAGGCCGCGCATATTCAACGATCACCATCCATGCAGCGTGGATTAGCATCCGAAAACTAACGCCAGCAGATCCGAAAAACTCGCATTTTAAGCGTTGCTAAAATTCGCCGCGCTGTCCTACGTTTGCACGCGTTCCCGACCGCAGATGACAGCACCTCTTTTCTCGCCCTTCTAGTTTCAGAATAATCTTAATTGACTTGGTAACGGCTCTTTCAGAGCCTCTAGCTAAAGAAACAGTGCCAATCTCCAAAGAAACAACATGACGCCTCGCGCCAAGCGTATTCTAGGCAAATCAATAGTCGTGACGATAATTGCAATCGTCGCGACCTTTGCTCTGTCGTTCACGGCAAGACTCGCCTTGCACATGCCGATCGATTGGCTGAGCTGGGTGGAATGCACCCTCATTCCCATCCTGATTGGAATGCCCGTCGGCGCCTACATCTTCGCCCAGTCGGAAACCATCCAAGACACCTGTGACAAGTTGGAGAAGTCGTATGCAGCCCTGAGAGAGACCCACGACAGGCTGGCGTTCGTGACTAGCCACGACCCGATGACGGGGCTTCTTAGCCGCGGCGGATTCATGGCAAGGATGGACAGGAAGCGCGATGAGGGTGAATACGACACGCTTCTCGTTATCGACCCCGATCACTTCGCCTTGTTCAATGACAAGCACGGACATTCCAAAGGTGACGAGGCCTTGGTTCGAATCGCAAAAGCGCTTGTCTATCTGACGCGCCCTGGCGATTCAATTGGGCGCCTTGGGGGCGAAGAGTTCGGGGTCCTGCTGCGAGGGGTCCGCAAAGAGCAGGCAATGACCATGGCGGAGAACATCCGCCGTCTTATCGAAGGGATGCCCTGGATCAAAGGACAACAGGACGATCTAAAGGTGACTGTCAGCATCGGGGGTGCGGAAATCCCTCCCAATGCAGATAGTCAGGATATCCTTCGCACAGCAGAACGATGCATTTTTGAAGCGAAACAGCGTGGCCGGAACCGCGTTTCGTTCGACTACGAAGCAACCAGATTCCGAGTCGTGACTTCATAGCCGACCTCGCTTCGGGCGGGTTCCTTCGGGTGCGGCGCTACTCAGTAAATCAACCATCGTGAGTTCAAAACGAGAGCCACACGCCGCAACAAATTGCCTTAAACGGAGCGCATCAAATTCCTGATGCCGTGCCAATCGGAAGCTATAGTCTTCGATTTGTACCAGGCTGCCTCAACGCGAAGGCGGTTGTCGGTTGCGATGATCCGCCGCTGTCCCCCAGCAAAGGCGGCACTCTACGAAATCCATGATTTCCCTCGGGCGCGACGCGGCTCCTTCCCATCAAGCCGTCATCGCCGTGACAACACATGCTGCGATAGTCGCAACCGACCTCGATCAGTGGCCTCTTACACAGACAAGCCGTTCAGCAGGTCGGAGGAAATGAAATGAACGCCGAAGTTTTCAGCAGCCCCATCTTCGTGAGGCGTGCCACGGTTATCGTGCAAGAGATTGCCGGCCTTGCGGACGCAATCGATTTTCTCGATGAATGGCCGGAAGATCGCAGAGACTTGATCCATCAAACCGCCCTTCGGGCGTGCTTTGACGCCCACGACGGGCACAAGCCTATAGGCGCGGCCCACAATGCCTTTCTCGGCTTTGCGAAACGGGCCGGGATTTTGGAAGACCCAAACTCCGCGATGCAATGGGTCGCTGCCTGCAAATCGGGAAGCGGAAAGGTGCAGGTGTAGACTGGCGCTTGGGTGAGATTGGTCGAAAGAAGGCAGCGCCGAGCCTTGGAAGCCGGCGCAACACAAATTCGCCAGTTCCATTGTGGCGCAGCCGGCGCGCCACTCGCCTTGCCGATGGCCGAGTTCATCGCCTTGAAGCAGAGCGGATGCGACTGGCGAGGCAGGTCAGGCGATCTTAATATCCGCTGCTCGGGAGCTCGCTGAATGGCGTCCTTCGTGACCTTTCGACGGCAGGGACGGCCAGACGGGGTAGGACCTTAGCCGAATCCCGACCTGACCCAAATCAATTCGCGCAGAATGGTTCGATCCAATCGCCACTTGCTCTGGACGCAGGCTGTCGACAGCACAGGTCGGCGATCCCGTTACGCGAGACGCGATGTCTCTTCGAAATACGCGCCGATGATGGAGGCGACACTCTTGCGGGCAACCGGCGGGCTGAACAGGAACCCTTGCAACTCGCCGCATTTTTCGGCGCGCAATGCCTCCAATTGCACGACCGTCTCCGCCCCTCGGCCGTGGTATCGATGCCGAGGTTGGTGCCGAGGCCGATGACGGCACGGACGATGGCGAGCGACTCTGGACACCGGCCGATCTCGCGGACAAACGACCGGTCGATCTTGAGGCGGTTGAATGGAACCTGCCTGAGGTAGCTCAGGCTGGAGTAGCCAGTGCCAAAATCGTCGAGCGCAATGCGCACGCCGAGCGATCGAAGTTGCTTGAGAATGGCGAGGTTGGTGCTGCTCTCGGCCAGCAGCACCGACTCCGTGATCTCAATCTCCAACTGGTGCGCCTCCAGCCCGCTGCCGGCCAGGGCCAGTCCTCCTCCGACGAGATTCCCTTTGCGGAACTGCACCGGCGAGACGTTGACGGACAGCACCAGATCGCGCGGCCAGGTTGCCGCCTCCCGGCATGCCATCGCAAATACCCAGCGGCCGAGTTCGTCGAGTTTGCCGGTTTCCTCTGCGATCGGGATGAAATCCGCGGGCGACACCATGCCGCGGCGCGGATTTTGCCAGCGCAGCAGGGCCTCGAACCCGCGGAGCTTTCCGGTTTGCGTCCGGATGATTGGCTGGCAATGCAACTCGAACTCGCGTTCGATCTCGGCGCCGCGCAGCTCTATCTCCAGCGCACGCCGCTCGCGCTGGCGCATGTCCATCCCGGCTTCGAACCAGCGGAAGGTACCCTTGTCCGATTGCTTCGCTCGACAGAGGGCGAGATCGGCGCATTTCAGTAGGCTGTCGATGTCGGCGGCGCCGTCCGGGACCAGCGCAGCGCCGATACTCGCGCCGATCACTATCTCGGCGCCGTCGACCTGAAGCGGCGGAGTGATCGGGATGTCAAAGCCAGTTTATCTTGCAGCTGGAGCCGTCCGCCGCCGACCGGGCTAGGCAACCCTGACCATCTCCATCCGGTCGGCGGCTTGCGTCTTCGTACTTTGCAAATATTGTAACTTGCGAACGAAGTAATAATCGCATTTATAAGTTGGCTACTTTGTCCAACTTTAAATAGCTTTGACAAAAATGTAGCCAATCACTTGTTCAGTTTCGGGAGACCCGAATGTCGTTTTGCCTACCTGACGGCCCCAATGTCGCCGTATAGGGCACGCCGTCAATGGTGAAATTCGTCTGCGGCCGAGACGAGCTCGGCAACACTTCCTTGTAGTGCATTCCGCGCATCAGGTCCATTGACGCCCGTTGATTGCCGTGTTGCCAGCCCGAGACGTAGATGTTTAGCTCTGGCACTGGAGGCGGCGCGTAAGGCATGTATGGTGCCCCAAAGATCGACGCTGCGGCGCCTTGCTCCCACGATGGGCCTGGCTGATTGACGCTGGGCGCCGGTGAAGGCGCACCCTGCCAAAAACTCGACGAGTTGGCCCCCCAATTCTGGGGCGGCGCCTGGTTCCATTGATCGACGCCCGCCCAAACCTCCGCCGAATTGTGACTGGGCGGTGGAGAGGCGCCGCGCCACCCTGCCTCCGTCGCATCATACGAGTCCCAAAGGTGGTCTTGATTGTAACTCGACACCCGCGACGGGGACGATTCGTGCTCTGGCTGATTGACGCTGGGCGCCGGCGAAGGCGCACCCTGCCAAAAACTCGACGAGTTGGCCCCCCAATTCTGGGGCGGCGCCTGGTTCCATTGATCGACGCCCGCCCAAACCTCCGCCGAATTGTGACTGGGCGGTGGAGAGGCGCCGCGCCACCCTCCCTCCGCCGCATCATACGAGTCCCAAAGCTGGTCTTGATTGTAACTCGACACCCGCGGCGGGGACGACTCGTGCTCTGGCTGTCTAGCGCTACCCTCCGCAGCCCCCGACGTACCCTCCCCAAGAGTCTGACGGTAGTTCTCAATCATGCGCAGCCCTGCCGCGACCCGCTTGTCACCCCCACAAAGTTCCTGGGCATAATTCTTGAGCGCCTCGCCGCTGACTCCACAGAGAGACAAGCCGTAAACGCTGTGAAGCCTGTCAGATAGCTTCCGGAGCCCGGAACCATATTCGACCACGGTATGACCCGCTATAGTGTTACCAGCCCGAGCGAAATCACCCGCCCTCTGGATGAGGTCATCGTCTCCAGGAGCGAACTGATACCGCCTCCCAGTGCCCGCCTGCGACGAACCCTCCCCGGAAGTCCCACGGTACCGCTTAAGCATGTTCAGCCCCTTCACGACTTGGCTTTCACCTGCGCACAGTGTGCGAGCATAGCTCTTTAGCGACTCGCAGCTGAGGCCAGAGAGAGACAACCCATAAACGTCGTGAAGCCTTTCAGATAGTTTCCGAAGGCCTGAACGGAACTGATCTACGGCCGCACGCCCAGATCTCTGCAACTCCATATTACCCGCGCTCTGGATGAGGTCCTCGTCTCCAGGGGCGGCCCTATACCTCCTCCCATGATCCGGAACGTTCGGCTGGGCCGCCCCTTCGAGGTGCTGCTCAAAGTGGCCTTGCGCAGCCTCCTCAGGTTGTTCCGCCTGCCCCGCCTGCTGCTGCGCCGCCAAGGCGAAGTACGCGTTCGGATCGAATCCAAATAGATTGAAGTTGCTCGGGTCCATCATAGTCTCCTAAGGTGCATGCATCACGTATGCATGGGCCCCAGACGCTACTCTGGTTAACTGTCCAAGAACTGACGAACGCCTACGGTCCTTCAGAAAACTGGACCAGTCCTTTTTGTCTGGTTCTTACTGCGCGCAATTAGCTCTAAGAATTCATATCGGTAGCACTCTCCGGTATCGAGTGCTAAAAAATTCGTGCCGCCCTCTGGAAATGCGTGTTTCAGATGATATGGGGCGAGCGGCGAGGGTGTGGCATCCTTCGGCGCTCCAAGATCATCCAGCAGAAGGAGCGTCCCCATGTCGCAATCTTTTGACGCGAGCCGGTCCCTTACCGCTCTTGAACAAGATAACACGATCGTCGCCGTCATCGAAATGAGCAAGGCGAAGTGGCTGGTCGCCGCGCTGGTTCCGGGCTTCAAGCGCCAGCCGCTCAAGAAGCTCGATGCCGATGCGCCAGCTCTGTTGAAACTGCTGCAGCGCTGGCGCGACGAAGCCGGCCAGGCCGGGCACCCGATCAAGCGCATCGCCGTCGCCTATGAGGCGGCTGGCGACGGCTTCTGGTTGGCGCGCTGGCTGCGGGGACAAGCCATCGAGGCCTACACCATCCACCCCGCCAGCGTTGCAGTGTCGCGCGAGCACCGCCGCGCCAAGACCGATCGCCTCGACACTGAGCTATTGATGCGTGCCTTTCTTGGCTGGCTGCGCGGCGAAAAGCGCCATTGCACCATGGCGGCGATCCCGACCATGGAAGAGGAGGACTCGCGGCGACCGAGCCGCGAGCGCGAGCGCCTGGTCGGCGAGCAGACGCGGCTCGTCAACCGCATCAAGGCGATCCTCGCCCGCTTCGGCATCCGCCACTTGCGGTTGAGCCTGCGCCAGGCTGCGGACAGGCTCGAGGCCATCCGTACAGCTGAGGGGACGGCGCTGCCGCATAACACCCGCGCCGAGCTCCACCGTTTCCTCGAGCGGCTCAGCCTGGTGCGCCAGCAGATCCGCGCCATCGAACAGGAACGGGAGCGCAAGCTCGCCACCGGCCCGGCGGCGGAAAACGACCCGCACGCGATGGTTCGCCTTATCGCACGCATCATCGGCATCGGCGTCGAGACGGCGGACATGTTGGTCCACGAGATCCTGTCACGCGGCTTGCGCGACCGCCGCGCCGTAGCGCGCTATGCCGGGCTCACCGGGTCGCCGGACGAGAGCGGCCAGCGCCGCCGTGAGAGGGGGCTGGCACGTGCCGGCAACGCCCGCGTGCGGCGCGGCATGATCCAACTGGCGTGGCGGTTTCTGAGCTTCCAGAAGGACAGCAACCTCGCCCAATGGTTCCAGGCGCGCACGAGCGACGGCCGCAAAACCACACGTAAGACGATGATCGTGGCACTCGCCCGCAAGCTTTTGATCGCCCTGTGGCGTCTCGTCACCACCGGCGAGGTGCCGAACGGCGTCGTCTTGCGTTTGGCATCATGAGGGCACGTGGAAAAGGAGAACAACGCATACCCCAATTGGCGGGCCTTTAGCAGGGTTTGCTGATGACGATCCGAGGTGGCGGCAACCCGAGGAATTACATGGTCTTTGAGCCGCGTTTCAGAATGGGCCCGCCGCCCGGAGCTTCGCCACCGATGCGCATGCTGCATCATGGTCGGATCATCGGGATCCACCGCATACAAGTCTGCCGCGCGACCTCCGCGCCTGCTCATGGCGAGCTCGCCTCGGAATCCATCAATGGGTCCCGCAGGAAGGCCCCACCCCGTGGCTAGGCAGCCTGCCGCCGTGCTCGTGACCGTCAAAGACAAGTCGCTTCGCGATGGCCTGCAGCCATCCTTGACCGTCACTGCGCGCGGCGGTCAGTCAGAAGGCCCAAAGGCCCGGGAGGAGGAGATGGTCGCCAATCGGGCCGAGAAGGAGATGAGGAAAACGAACCAGGATCAAGCTTGACAAATCATAGCCCCATACAGGTAATTCCCGGACAGCCTTTTCGCTAAATCTAGCACAGCGGTGGCGGACGCGGCATTATGACTCGGGCGTGTCGGGTTGAGGTGGGTGGCGGTTTGGCGTGCGGCATGATTCCATCAGACCATGTCGGAGCCACCCGATTCTCGAACGCTGACCCCTGCGGGCCTGCTCGACGTGATCGTGGCAGTTGCGGGCGGAGGTCGCCGGGCTTCGCGCCGCTAATGCGGTTCTGAGGGATGAGATACGGCGTCTGAAAGGTCTACCGCCGCGCCGACGCTGAAGCCGAGCGGGATGGAGCAGTCGTCCAAGCGGAGCTCGCCTGCGGCAACGGGTCCGAAGCGGGTGGTCCGCTATGGTTTTGCCCCGGTTACTCCCAGCCGACGACAGATAATTCTGGGCTCGGGCCCTCACGGCAACAGATAATTCCGGACGTTACATCACAGAACAGTTTCCAGCCGCCAGGGCGGCTTGAGCTGCTCGGAACAGGCAAGGGAGATACGATGGGTCCCTTTAGCAATATCAATCGGTCCCACGTCTCAGATTTCGCCCGCACAGACGATGCAGGCTCGCAACAGCAGCAGACCAACCAGGCGCGTTTTCAGGAGCATCTGAACGCGTTGCAGCCGGGCCAGCATCGGCAAGCTGTTCCAAA
>NZ_JAVIJB010000031.1:0-78378 GCF_033977165.1 Mesorhizobium captivum | reverse complement strand
ACCATGCGCTCGAGGTCGGCGAAAACGCGGTAGCGCCGCTCCGCATGGAGCTGGTCGATCGCGTCTTCGAAGAACCGCTGGTAATTCATGTCGGCTTCCCAATTTTGCGGCGGATCATAGTCACAGGCCCATGCCACGTCCACCGCGCCACACCGGTCAAAATGCCACGCCCCGGGCCTGTTCCTAACGATGTCGGATCGTGGCCTATTCCCGACTGTTTGATGCAGTTTTTTTTCAGTACGATGCCTCAGACGGGAGGAACTGTTACGGACTTAACATTCAGGGAGGCTAATGCATATCGCCCAAAAGTGCACAGCGGTTTTGGGGGAACGACATGCATCAAAACAAAACGTAAAGCGCGTCGGTTGTATCCATTTCGACGCGCTTTAATGGGCTTGCGGCGGGGTTTCCAGTACGGTGGCTGTTGAGACAGTTTCCGAAAAATCTTGATCAGCGAGGTAGATGATGACGGTTTTGGTGACAGGCGGCGCCGGTTATATCGGCAGCCACATGGTCTGGGAGCTTCTCGACGCCGGCGAAAGCGTCGTCGTGCTCGACAGGCTTTCCACCGGCTTCGAATGGGCGGTGGCGCCCGAGGCGAAGCTTGTCGTCGGCGACGTCGCCGATCGCGCGCTGGTCGGCCAGGTCATCCGCGAGAACAAGGTCGATGCCATCATCCATTTCGCTGGCTCGATCGTGGTGCCGGAATCGGTCTCCGATCCGCTCGGCTACTACGAGAACAACACCTGCAAGACCCGCACGCTGATCGAAACCGCCGTGCGTGAGGGGGTGCAGCATTTCATCTTCTCGTCCACCGCCGCCGTTTATGGCGGCGCCGGGCTGGAGCCGGTGCGCGAGGATGCCCGGCTGGCGCCGGAATCGCCTTATGGCCTCTCCAAGCTGATGAGCGAATGGATGCTGCGCGACGCGGCCATCGCGCATGACATCCGCTACACGGCGCTGCGCTATTTCAACGTCGCCGGCGCCGATCCCAGGGGTCGCACCGGACAGTCGACGCCCGGCGCCACGCATCTGATCAAGGTCGCCTGCGAGACCGCGCTCGGCAAGCGGCCGTTCATGCAGGTCTTCGGCAACGACTATCCGACGCCGGACGGCACCTGCATCCGCGACTATATCCATGTCAGCGATCTGGCGGCGGCGCACCGGCTGGCGCTGCAGCGGCTGCGCGACGGCGGTGAGAGCCTCGTCGCCAATTGCGGCTACAGCCACGGCTATTCGGTGCTCGAAGTGATCGAGAGCGTGCGTCGCGCCTTCGGCCATGATTTCGACGTCCGCATGGGCGAGCGCCGGCCAGGCGATGCCGCCGCCGTGGTCGCCGATTCCGACCTTGCCCGCAAGGAGTTCGGCTGGACGCCGCAGCGCGACGACCTCGACCAGATCGTCAAGGACGCGCTGGCTTGGGAGCGCATCCTGACCGGCAAGAATTCTGTGCGGAGCTAGGCACAGCAAGCTGTTGGGCCAAGGGCTCGTAGGGCGCGCTCATACGCGGTATTGAGGCTCATTCGGGGCAGTGCGCGGACGTGCACCGCCGGCATGATCCTCAAGGGGGCGGCATGAAGGTTCTGGTGCTCGGGGCCGGCGTGGTTGGCACGGCGGCGGCGTACTATCTGGCCAGCGACGGCCATGAGGTGACGGTGATTGAGCGCCATGAAGCGGCGGCGCGCGGCACCAGCCAGTCCAATGCCGGCCTGGTCTCGCCGGGCGACGCCACCGCCTGGGCCTCGCCGGCGGCGCTGAAGACCTTCCTGCGCGGGCTGTGGAACCACGACCTCGGCATCAAGGTCAGGCTGCGTCTCGACCCCTATTTTTATGCCTGGAGCCTGCGCTTCCTGCGCGAATGCACGGTGGCAAGGCTTCGCGCCAACACCGACGTCAAGCTCAGGCTCGCGCTCTATTCGCGCGACTGCATCAATGGGCTGTCGGATACGACCGGCATCCACTACGACGAGCGCAAGAAAGGCATCCTCTACTTCTTCCGCTCGCAGAAAAGCCTCGACACCGGCACCGACAACTACCGCTATCTCGGCGAACACGGCCTGCCGATCGAGATCGTCGGCCGCGACCGTCTGGTCGAGCTGGAGCCCGGGCTCGCGGGCGTCAAGGACAAGATAGCCGGCGGCGTCTACTCGCCGATCGACCAGACCGGCGATTCCAAACAATTCGTCGACAAGCTCGCCGCCTATGCGGTCGAAAAGCTCGGTGTGAAGTTCTTATTCGGCACGACGGTTGAGGGCCTCGACATCGAGGGCGACAGGGTGCGCGCGGTGATGACCTCCGCCGGTCCGGTCACCGCTGATGCGGTCGTCATCTCCATGGGGCCGGAAAGCGGGCTGCTCGGCCGCCATTACGGCATCGATCTGCCGGTCTACCCAGTGAAAGGCTACACCGCGACCATTCCGCTGGAGGACGAGAGCAAGGGGCCGACCATGGGCGGCGCCGACGAGGACCGGCTGATCGGCTATTCGAGGCTGGGTAACCGCATCCGTATGTCCTCGACGGCCGAGTTCACCGGCTTCGATCGCACGTTCAAGCCGCGCGATTTCAGAACCATCCTGGACACCGGCAAGGACCTCTTCCCGGGTGCCATCGACGAGAAGAAGGCTGTGCTATGGGCGGGCTTGAGGCCGATGATGCCGAATTCGGTGCCTATCTTCGGCCGGGCGAAATACCGCAACCTCTATCTCGACACCGGCCACGGCCATCTCGGCTGGACCATGGCCTGCGGCTCGGGAAAATTCCTGTCCGATGTCGTCGCCGGCCGCAAGCCGGAGATCGATCCGCAGGGGCTGCTCTACGGGACGGCACCCTAACGTGCCTCCAATTATTGACGTCGGCGCTGCCCCTCATCCGCCTGCCGGCACCTTCTCCCCGTAGAACGGGGAGAAGGGAGATGGCCGCAATGCCGGCATCCATTTTGCAACGCAGACAATTGGCGAAACCGTCGATGACAGCGTCTTTTCTCCCCGTCACTATACGGGGAGAAATGCCCGGCAGGGCAATGAGGGGCGGCGCCGACCTGTCAGGCAGTTCGCGGACATGATGGAGTGCTACGCCTTGGCGGCTTGCTGCCACGCCCTCGCATAGTTGCGCCAACTCAGATCGATCGGCGGTTCGGTCCGTTCCCCCTTGCTCATCACGGTAGCGCCGCGCGACGCCAGCAGTGCCGCGCCGATGCTGGTGCCCGTCGAAGTCTCCGACGCAACGACCGGCCTGCCTGTCGCTGCCGCCAGCATGCGGATGAACAGCCGGTTCTGCGCGAAAGGCCCTGCGACGGTCGTCGGCCCGTCGCCGCCGATCAGATCGAGGCAGGCCGCGGTCATCAGGGCCAGATAGAACGAGATGGCGGCGAAGCGCTGGCCGGCGCTCAACCTCTCGGCGTTGCGCCACTCTGCAGCCCGGTGCGGGAAGGGCCCGGAGCCTTGCTTCATGGAAGGCAGCAGCAAGGCCTTTCGCATCAGCACGGCTGCGACATCGTCTTCGCTCCAGCCCTGCGATTGGCCCTCAGTCAGCAGCGAGAACTCGCGCCCGCCCATGAAGCGCGCCGATGGCACGGGATCGCCGAGCGCGTTGACGTTGACCAGCGTGTCGCGCGCCGGGTCGAGCTCAACCTTTTTGCCGCCGACCGCCATCGTCACCACCCATGTGCCGGTCGAAACGACGCAGAAGGGCGGTGCGTCGGACAACAGATGCGGCAGCAGCGAGGCGTTGGAATCGTGCAGGCCGCAGAACACCGGCGTCCGCGGGTCGAGCCCGGTTTGCGCTGCGAGTGCGGGCAGGATCGGCCCGAGCCGGTCTTTCGCCGGCCGCACCGGCGCCATCAACCGGCGCCAGCCCATCCTGTCGACCAACGACGAGTAATCGGATGTCCAGGGATTCCATAGATCGGTGTGGCAGCCGAGCGACGTCACCTCGTTGGCGGCGACGCCGGTCAGCCGTAGCGCCCAGTATTGCGGATACATCAGCATCGCGGCGGCCCTGGCGAATTCCGCTGGAAAGCGCTTCTGCTGCCAGAAGAATTGCGCGCCGAGATTGAGGCCGATCGGCAGCCTCGGCGTACCGGTTTCGGCAAAGGGTGGACGGACCGCTTCATAGTCAGCGGCAAGCTGGTCGGGGCCGTCGAATTCATAATCGAGCACCGGCAGCGCCAGTTCGCCTGAGTGATCGACCAGCGCGCCCGTCGCGCCGTGGGTGGTGATCGAGATCGCATCGATCCGGCGTTCGCGGTTGAGATCGGCGAGGCTGTTGAGGATGAAAGTCCACAGCGCCTCGACATCGTGATGCGGGTAGGGCGCCTGCCGCACCGGCGCGTTCGCCGTGCGGCGCAGCGTCACCTCGACCATGTGACCGAGATCGACCAGCGCCACCTTGGCATTGGTCTTGCCGATATCGATGACGGCGACAATCATGCCATATGGAACACAGTTTCCAGCGGCACCGCCACCGGCTCGTTGTCGGGCTTGGTCTCCATGAGGTCGGCCATATGCGCCCACCAGCGCTGCATCACCGGGTGTTTCGGCAGGTCGGCCATGCCGTGGTCGTCACGCCGCCACAGCACGCCGAACAGGATATTGCTCTCCTCGTCGAGATGGATCGAATAATCAGAAACGCCGGCCTGCTTCAAAAGCGCGACCAGCGATGGCCAGATCTCGTCATGGCGGCGCTTGTATTCGGCCCTCATGCCGGGATTGAGCTTCATCTTGAAGGCAAATTTCTCCATCAGGCGAAGCGTCCTTCGCGCAGCCGCCGCCACACGATCGGCAGCGCGATCACGATGATCAGCAGCAAGCCGATGAAGATCGACATGACGATGCCCGGCACGTTGAGCAGGCCGAGGCCGAACGTCACCAGCCCCATAATGAAGGCGGCAAGCACGACGCCCAGAATGCTGCCGGCGCCGCCGAGGATCGAGACGCCGCCCAGCACCACCATGGTGATCGCCTCGAGCTCATAGCCCTGCGCGATCGACGGTCTGGTCGAGCCGAGCCGAGAGGTGATCAGCACCGAGGCGATGCCCGACATCAGCCCGGTCAGGCAGAAAAGGATGAACTTGATGCGGTCGACGCGCACGCCGGAGAACTGGCAGGCGACCGGGTTATTGCCGATGGCAAAGACCTTGCGGCCGAAGCTCGTGCGGTGGAGCACGAACCAGTAGATGAGCGCCGCGACCAAGAACAGCGCCAGCTCGAACGAGAAAACCCACCAGACATAGCCCTGGCCGAAGACGGCGAAGCTTGCCGGATAGCCCTTATAGGCCTGGTCGCCGAGAATGATGAAGGCGATGCCGCGGAACAGGCTCATCGTGCCGATGGTGACGACGATGGAAGGGAGTCCGAGACGGGTGACCAGCAGGCCGTTGAAAGCGCCGCAGCCGAGCCCGACGGCAATGCCGATCGCCACCAGCACCGGCGTGCCGGCGCCGGCCTGCACCGCCATCCCCATGATCGTCGAGGCGAGCGCGACGATCGCGGCGACCGAAAGGTCGATCTCGCCGGAGATGATCAGCAGCGCCATCGCAAGCGCGATCAGGCCCTTTTCGGTGAAATTGAACGTCAGGTCCGACAACGACCACGGGTCGAGGAAATAGGGCGAGGCGAAGCTGTTGACCGCGAAGATGAGAACCGCGATGACGACGAGCAGCGCCTCCCACGAGAAGATCGCTGACGAGAGCGGCTTGTCGAGCCGGTCGGGGATATGGCGCGGGGCAGGGGTGTCGGTCATGCCGCTTCTGCCTTTCTCAGGATGATGCGGCCCTGCCGGCGCTCGCCGCGCGCGTTGAGCACCACGGCCAGGATGATGGCGCTGCCCGAGATCGCCATCTGCCAGAAGGGCGAGATGTTGATGACCGGCAGCGCGTTGGAGATGATGCCGAGGAACAGCGCGCCGAGCACCGCGCCGCCGACCGAGCCGATGCCGCCGGCGATCGAGATGCCACCGATGACGCAGGCGGCAATGATGTTGAGCTCATAGCCGTTGGCGACCTCGACCGAGGCGATGACGTAGCGCGAGATCCACAGATAACCAGCGAGCCCGCCGATCATGCCGGAAATGCAGAACACGATGAATTTGGTGCGGCCGACATCGATGCCGGCATAGACCGACGCGGTCGGGTTGACGCCGATGGCATGGATCGAGCGACCGAGCGCCGTGCGCGTCATCGCGAGGAAGAACAGCGTGATCACCGCAAGCGCGATCCACGACAGCACCGGCAGGCCGAGGAAGGCGGCGCGCTGAAAGTTGATGAAGTCCGGGCTCATCTGGTCGGCATTGACCCAGGCGCCGCCGGAGACGACGAAGGTGGCGCCGCGATAGATGGTGAGGGTGCCGAGCGTCACCACGATCGACGGGATGTTCAGTCGCCACACCAGGAAGCCGTTGATCGCGCCGAGCACCAGCCCGACGAGCAGCGCAATCGCGATCAGTACCGGGATCGGGATTGCCGGATGGGCGGCGTTGAGCATCGCGACGACCATGCCGGTGAAGCAGAGATTGGAGGCCATCGACAGGTCGATCGAGCGCGTCAGGATCACCACCATCTGTCCCAGCGCCAGGATCATCAGGATCGAGGTGTCGTTGAACACCTGGCGCAGATTGGCCGGATCGGCAAAGCCGGGGAAGCGGGTGGAGATCAGCCCGATCAGCACGACGATGCCAGCAAGCAGCCAGATTTCGCGGTATTTGAGGAAATTCTTCATGCCGCGATCCCCGCAGCGGTCCTGACCAGCGTCTCGGCGTCGAGGCCCTTGTTGTCGTAGGTGGCCGCGATACGGCCTTCGCGCATGACGACGACCCGGTCCGACATGCCGAGGATCTCCGGCAGTTCGGACGAAACCATGATTACCGACAGGCCTTGCGCGACCAGCTCGGCCATGAAGCCGTGCACGGCGGCCTTCGAGCCGATGTCGATGCCCTTGGTCGGCTCGTCGAGGATGATGACCTTCGGCGTAGTGGCCAGCCATTTGGCAATGACCACCTTCTGCTGGTTGCCGCCGGAAAGCGTGCCGACATCCTGGCTGAGCGAGGAGGCGCGCAGGTCCAGCCGCTCGGTGTAGGAGCGGGCGAGCGCGAACTCTTCCGCAAGCCTGAGCACGCCGGACTTCGATGTGTTCTTGAGCGAAGGCAGCGACACGTTCTGGAAGATCGGCAGGCCGATCACCACGCCCTGCTTGCCGCGCTCCTCCGGCACGTAGACGATGCCGGCCTCGATGGAGTCCGCCGCCGATTTCGGCGCGATTGCGTTGCCGTCCAGCGAGATGGCGCCTCTGCTGGTGCGCGTGATGCCGGCGATAGCCTGCATCACCTCGCTGCGCCCGGCGCCGACGAGGCCGTAGAAGCCGAGGATCTCGCCCTTGCGCAATTCGAAGCCGATGTCGTCGAATTCGGTCGGATGCGACAGGCCGGAGACGGCAAGCACCGGCGCGCCGATCTTCGGCTCGCGTTGCGGAAAGATGTGGTCGACGTTGCGGCCGACCATCATGCGCACGATCTCGTTCTGGCCGGTATCTTTCAGCAGGCCTTCGCCCACCATCTCGCCGTCGCGGAAGACGGTGTAGCGGTCGGCGATACGGTAGATCTCGTCGAACTTGTGGCTGATGAAGAGCACCGCCTTGCCTTCGCTCTTCAGGAATTCGATCAGCAGGAAAAGCTCCTCGATCTCCTTCATCGAAAGCGCCGCCGTCGGTTCGTCCATGATGACGATGCGCGCATCGATCGACATCGCGCGGGCAACGGCTACAAGGTGCTTGTTGGCGATGCCGAGGTCCTTCAGCCGTACGTCGGCGTCGATATGGCCGGCGCGCATCGTCTCCAGCACCTCGCGCGCATTCTTGCGCATCGTGCGCCAGTCGATGGTGCCGAAGCGGGTGCGCGGCGCATGGCCGAGGAAGATGTTTTCTGCGACGGAAAGATCGTCGAACAGCACGGTCTCCTGATGGATGGCGGTGATGCCGTGGCCGAAGGCGGCATGCGCGCTAGGAAGCGTCGTGGCCTGTCCGTCGATGCTGATTTCGCCCGTGTCGGGCTGGTAGATGCCGGTCATTATCTTGACCAGCGTCGACTTGCCGGCGCCGTTCTCGCCGATCAGCGCCGTCACCAGTCCCGGATAGAGCGACAGGCTGACATTGTGCAGCGCGCGCACGCCCGGAAAACTCTTGGAGATGCCTGAGAGCGTCAGGCGAGGGGCCGCCTTACCCTCCCCCTTGTGGGGAGGGTCGCGAACAATTTGAGCGGGGTGGGGGTTGTCTAGCATATTAAGTTAAGGTCCTGGTGCATGGAGATGTCGCCACCCCCACCCCGTCTCGCCGGTTTTGCTTCGCAAGACCGCCTCGCCGACCCTCCCCACAAGGGGGAGGGTGCAAGCTCCCCAGATCAATAGATCTTGGAGAACTTCTCAATGTTGGTCTTGTCGAACTGGAAGGGCGGGGCCATCGCAGCCGAGTTGGTGTCGTCGAGCGTCACCTTGCCGACGCGGCCGATCGACAGCGTGGCGCCGGGCTTTGCCTCCTCCTTCTTCACCGCCAGGTCGTGGGCGAGGTAGATCGCCGAGTAGCCGAGATCGATCGGGTTCCACAGCGCCACCGCCTGGCTGGCGCCGTTGTCGATGAACTTCTTGAACTCCGACGGCAGCGCCAGCCCGGTAACGTTGACCTTGCCGATGAGGTTCTCGTCGGTCACCACCTGGGCAGCCGCAACAACACCCACCGTGGTCGGCGCGATGATCGCCTTGAGGTTCGGATAGGACTTCAGAAGACCCTTGGCTTCGTCGGTGCTCTTCGCCGAATCGTCATCGCCATAGACGGTGGCGACCAGCTTGATCTTCGGGAACTTCTCCGGCAGCACCTTCTTGGCCGCCTCGATCCAGGCGTTCTGGTTGGTCGCGGTCGAGGAGGCCGACAGGATCGCGACATCGCCGCCTTCCGGCAGGTAGTCGGCGGCGAGCTTGATGATGGTCTCGCCGATCAGGTTGGTGTCGGACGGGTTGAGGTGGAGCTGGCGGCCTTCCTTGGCGACGCCGGAGTCCCACGAGATCACGGTGATGCCGCGATCCATCGCCTTCTTCAGCACCGGCACCAGCGCGTCGGCGTCATTGGCCGAAACCGCGATCGCGTTGACCTTCTGAGCGATCAGCGAGTTGATCACCTCGATCTGCGCTTCCGCCGTCGCCTTGGTCGGGCCGGTGTAGATGACGTCGACATCGCCCAGTTCCTTGGCCGCTTCCTCGGCGCCCTTGTTGGCGGCGTCGAAGAAGCCGTTGCCGAGCGACTTCACCACCAGCGCGATCTTGACGTTCTCGGCATAGGCGGCATTCACGAACATGGCGGCGGAAAAGGCCGCCGTAACCAGCAGTTTCTTCAAAAAGCTCATCGAATATCCTCCCTTGAGCGTTGCATTCCATCGCCGCTGCGGGCGCGAGTTTCTCCTCAGGCCTGCAGTGAAGATTCTTCCTTTTCGCTTGACTGTTTACGGGCGACGACCAGCGCCACGCCCGCTGTTTCAAGCATCTTGGCCTCCCGGTCCTCGATGCCGTCGTCGGTGATCACGGTCGCGATGCGCGACAGCCCGCACAGGATCAGGCTGGAGCGCATGCGGAATTTCGAGGAATCGACCAGCACCACCAGTTCGTCGGCCTGGTCGATCAGCTTCTGCTCGGCCTGGATCAGCAGCGGGTCGCCTTCCATCAGCCCCAGCGGGCCTAGCCCTTGTGCGCCCATGAACATGCGGCGCGCATAGAAATTGCGCGTCACATCATTGTCGAAGGGCGACAGGATGATGTTCTGCTCGCGGTAGATCGTGCCGCCCGACAGCATCACCGTGTTCTTCGAATGCTTGAGCAGATGCTCGGCGATCGGGAAGGAATTGGTGAAGATCGGCATGCGGCGGCCGGTCAGGAAATGCACCATCTGGAAGGTGGTGGTGCCGCCGTTGATGATGATCGGTTCGCCGTCCTTGCACAGGTTCACTGCCTCGCGGGCGATCGCCCGCTTCTGCGCGGCGTTCAGCGTCTCGTTGACCGAGAAGGGCCGGCCGGCGAGGCCGATGAACTGCGGCGGCGAGATCGCCTCGGCGCCGCCACGCACCCGCCGCAGGCGCTTCTGGACATGGAGAGCCGCGATGTCGCGCCGGATCGTCGCCTCGGAGGAGTCCGTCAGCTCGACCATCTCCTGCACCGTCACCACAGGCTTTTCCTGGACGGCGGACAGAATGATCCTGTGGCGCTCTTTTTCGTGCATGGTTCCTCCCCTGCACGAGCATCTAGGCACTCAAAACGCGCAGTGTCAATCATTTCCGATCACATAATTTCATTGTGCACTGCAATATGATCGAACTTGATCGTTTATGATTGACAAGAGCGCTTGTTGCGTAGACATTCCAGTCAAAATGGACTGCTTCTTTTTGCGTCCCAAGGGAGGATACCTATGCTCGACAAGCGCTCCGGCTCGCGCCTCGCCAATCTGTGGGACGAAGCAAAAGCCGAAGGGATGAGCGGTCCCGAGCTCCTGGTCTATCGCTCGAACACGCTAGGCTCCGACAAGCGCGTCACCAACTATGGCGGCGGCAACACCTCGTCCAAGGTCTGGCAGAAGGATCCGCTGACCGGAGAGGATGTCGAGGTTCTGTGGGTCAAGGGCTCGGGCGGCGACAGCGCCTCGATCAAACTTGACGGCTTCGCCACTCTCTACATGGACAAGCTGCGCGCCCTGAAGGGCCTCTATCGCGGGCTCGCACATGAGGACGAGATGGTGGGTTATCTGCCCCACTGCACCTTCAACCTCAATCCGCGCGCGGCTTCGATCGACACGCCGCTGCACGCCTTCGTGCCGAAGGCTTGCGTCGACCACATGCATCCCGACGCCATCATCGCCATTGCCGCCGCCAAGGAATCCAAGGCGATCACGAAGGAGGTCTTCGGCGATACTATCGGCTGGCTGCCCTGGAAGCGGCCGGGCTTCGAGCTCGGCCTGTGGCTGGAGAAATTCTGCCTCGAAAACCCCGACGCCAAGGGCGTGGTGCTCGAAAGCCATGGCCTGTTCACCTGGGGCGACACGCCGAAAGAATGCTACGAGACGACGATCTCGGTGATCAACCAGGCGATCGACTGGTTCGAGCGCAAGTCGGAAGGCAAGGCGATCTTCGGCGGCGCGGTGGTGCAATCGCTCGACGCGCCGGCGCGCCGCGCCATTGCCGCGAAGCTGATGCCGCGGATCCGCGGCCTGATCTCGGAAAAGAGCCACAAGCTCGGCCATTTCGACGACCAGCCGGCCGTGCTCGAATTCGTCAACTCCAGGGACCTGCGGCCGCTGGCGGCGCTGGGCACGTCTTGCCCCGATCATTTCCTGCGCACCAAGATCCGGCCGCTGGTGATCGAGTTCGATCCGAAGAACCCGGACGTCGATGCCGTCATTGCGCGCCTTGCCGACGACATTGCCGCTTATCGTGTCGGCTACCAGGCTTACTACGACAGCTGCAAGCACGCTGACTCGCCCGCCATCCGCGATCCGAACGCCGTGGTCTATCTGATGCCGGGCGTCGGCATGTTCACTTTCTCCGGCGACAAGGCGACGGCGCGCATCTCCGGCGAATTCTACGTCAACGCCATCAACGTCATGCGCGGCGCTTCGACGGTCTCGTCCTATGTCGGCCTGCCGGCGCAGGAAGCCTTCGACATCGAATACTGGCAGCTCGAGGAAGCAAAGCTCCAGCGCCTGCCGAAGCCGAAGGCGCTGGCCGGCCAGATCGCGCTGGTCACCGGTGGCGCCGGCGGCATCGGCCGCGCCACCGCTAACCGGCTGCTGCGCGAGGGCGCCTGTGTGGTTCTGGCTGACATCGATGAGGCAGCGCTCGCCAGCGCCAACGAGGAGCTATCGAAAGCCTTCGGAAAAGACTTCGTCCGCCCGGTGCGGATCGACGTCACGTCCGAGGACCAGGTGACTGCCGGTTTCGCCGAAACTTCAGTCGAGTTCGGCGGCATCGACATTCTGGTGTCCAATGCCGGCCTCGCCTCCTCGGCGCCGATCGAGGAGACGACGCTGGCGCTGTGGAACCGGAACATGGACATCCTGTCCACCGGCTATTTCCTCGTTTCGCGCGAGGCCTTCCGGCTGTTCCGCGCCCAGAAGATCGGCGGCAACGTCGTCTTCGTCGCCTCCAAGAACGGGCTCGCCGCTTCGCCCAACGCCGCCGCCTATTGCACCGCCAAGGCAGCGGAAATCCATCTCGCGCGCTGTTTGGCACTGGAGGGGGCGGAAGCGCAGATCAGGGTCAACGTCGTCAATCCGGACGCCGTGCTGCGCGGCTCCAAGATCTGGACCGGCGAATGGAAGGAGCAGCGCGCCGCCGCCTACAAGATGTCGACCGACGATCTGGAGGAGCATTACCGCTCGCGCTCGATGCTGAAGCGCTCGGTGTTCCCGGAAGATATTGCGGAAGCGATCTACTTCTTCGCCTCCGACATGTCGGCCAAGTCGACCGGCAACATCGTCAATGTCGACGCCGGCAACGCGCAGAGCTTTACGCGGTAAGGTTCCTTCTCCCCGTTTACGGGGAGAAGGTGCCGGCAGGCGGATGAGGGGCGGCGCCAGCCGAACGAGTACTGGGAGGAAGTGCAGTGTCCGAATTGATCATCTCGGCTGACGTCATCGAAAAGAATAACGCGGCCCGCAAATCCGACCTCGAGCGCGACTACGCCTCGCTCGGCGAGCGCCTCGACCGGCGCGGTATCGCCATCGATGCGATCCGCGACAAGGTCGAAAAATTCGGCGTGGCGATCCCGTCCTGGGGCGTCGGCACCGGCGGCACGCGCTTCGCCCGCTTTCCCGGTGCAGGTGAGCCGCGCGACATCTTCGACAAGATCGAGGATTGCGCCGTCATCAGCCAGCTGACGCGGGCGACGCCCACCGTCTCGCTGCACATCCCGTGGGACAAGGCCGATCCGAACCGGCTGAAGCAGGCCGCGTCCCGCTTCGGCCTCGGCTTCGATGCCATGAACTCCAACACCTTCTCGGACGCCAAGGACCAGAAGCTCTCCTACAAGTTCGGCTCGCTGTCGCATGCCGATGCCGGCACGCGCCGGCAGGCGGTCGAGCACAATCTCGAATGCATCGAGATCGGCAGAACGCTCGGCTCCAAGGCGCTGACTGTGTGGATCGGCGACGGCTCGAACTTCCCCGGCCAGGTCAATTTCGCAAAGGCCTTCGAGCGCTATCTCGACGCCATGCGCGAAATCTATGCCGGCCTGCCGGACGACTGGCGTCTGTTCACCGAGCACAAGATGTATGAGCCTGCTTTCTACTCGACGGTCGTGCAGGACTGGGGCACCAACTACATCATCGCCAAGGAGCTCGGCGACAAGGCCTTATGCCTGGTCGATCTTGGCCACCACGCGCCCAACGTCAACATCGAGATGATCGTGTCGCGGCTGATCCAGTTCGGCAAGCTGGGCGGCTTCCACTTCAACGATTCCAAATATGGCGATGACGACCTCGACGCCGGCTCGATCGATCCCTACCGGTTGTTCCTGGTCTTCAACGAGTTGGTCGATGCCGAGCTTTCCGGCGCCAAGGGTTTTGACCCGGCGCATATGCTCGACCAGAGCCATAACGTCACCGACCCGATCGAAAGCCTGATGCTGTCGGCGGTCGAGGTGCAGCGCGCCTATGTCCAGGCGCTGCTGGTCGACCGCAGGGCGCTGGAAGGCTTTCAGGAGGCAAACGATGCGCTGATGGCGACGCAGACCTTGAAGGCGGCCTACCGCACCGATGTCGAACCGATCCTTGCCATGGCGCGGTTGAGAACCGGCGGCGCCATCGATCCCGTCGCCGCCTATCGAGAGGACGGCTACCGGGCGAAGGTCGCGGCGGAACGGCCGGCGGTCGCCAGCGGCGGCGGCGGGATTGTGTAGTCAACTTCTTCTGTCGATCCGACGGGCAAGGGCAGTGCTTGAGCACCCCCCTCTGTCCTGCCGGACATCTCCCCCGCAAGGGGGGAGATCAGCAGTTCCGCCGACGGCGCTGTTCCTGCAACGTCGGTGATTGGCGAAAGCGACGGTGACATCCAATCTCCCCCTTTGCGGGGGAGATGTCCGGCAGGACAGAGGGGGTGTGAAGGATCGCCAACCATCACTATTGGCTGGACTCACCCACCCCAACGGTCTTTCCTAGGCGTCCCCCCGCCCGGAGCCCCGCCATGCATCTCACCCGCCGGACGCTGATCGCCGTCAGCCTTTCGTTCGCTTTTGCCTTCCCGCCATCGACAGCCGTCTTCGCCGCTTCGCCCGCTCCCTCCAAGGGTGAGCACGGCATGGTGGTGACTGCACAGCATCTCGCCACAGAGGTCGGTGTCGATGTCCTGAAGAAGGGCGGCAATGCGGTCGATGCGGCCGTCGCGGTCGGTTATGCGCTGGCCGTGGTCTATCCCAACGCCGGCAATATCGGCGGCGGCGGTTTCATGACCATCCGCTTGAAGGATGGCCGCTCGACCTTCTTCGATTTTCGCGAGCGCGCGCCGCTTGCCGCGACCAGGACCATGTATCTCGACAAGGACGGCAAGCCGATCAAGGGCGCCAGCCTCGAAGGTTATCTCGCGGTCGGCGTGCCGGGCTCGGTCGCGGGCTTCGAGATGGCGCGCGAAAAATACGGCACCTTGTCCAGGCAGGATCTGATCGCGCCGGCCATTACCTATGCCAGGGACGGCTTCGTCCTCGACCAGGGCGACGCCGCTTCATTTGCCGGCAGCGCCGACCGGCTGGCGAAGGATCCGGCGGCGGCCGCGATCTTCCTCAAGCCTGACGGCAAGCCCTACGGCATCGGCGAGCGGCTCACCCAGCCGGATCTCGCCGCCTCGCTTTCAGCGATCTCGGAAAAGGGGCCCGACGCCTTTTACAAGGGGCCGATTGCCGATGCCATCGTCAAGGCAAGCGGCGCCAAGGGCGGCATCCTCGCCAAGGCCGATTTCGAGCAATATGCCGTCCGCGAGCTGAAACCCGTCACCTGCTCCTATCGCGGCTACGAGATCATCTCCTCCCCGCCGCCGAGCTCGGGCGGCGTCATCATCTGCGAGATCCTCAACGTGCTCGAAGGCTATCCGCTGTCCTATCTCGGCGCCGGCTCGGCCGAGACGGTCCATGTCATGGTCGAAGCGATGCGCCATGCCTATGTCGACCGCAACTCGGCGCTGGGCGACCCTGATTTCGTCGACAATCCGGTCTCGAAGCTGCTCGACAAGGGCTACGCCAAGGACATTCGCGACAGGATCGACCCGTTCCGCGCCGGCGTCTCGAAGGAGCTGATGCCGAAGGGTTTCGGCGAGTCGAAGGAAACCACCCACTACTCGATCATCGACAAGGACGGCAACGCGGTGGCGGTGACTTACACACTGAACGGCTCGTTCGGCGCCGGCGTGGTTGCCGACGGCACCGGCATCCTGCTCAACAACGAGATGGACGATTTCACCCAGAAGCCCGGCATGCCCAACCTCTACGGGCTGGTCCAGGGCGAGGCCAACGCCATCCAGCCGAAGAAGACGCCTCTATCGTCGATGAGCCCGACCGTGGTCACCAAGGACGGCAAGCCGTTCATGGTCATCGGCAGCCCGGGCGGCTCACGCATCATCACCATCACGCTGGAGGCGATCGTCAACGTCATCGACCACGACATGAACATCCAGGAGGCGATCGACGCGCCGCGCATCCACCATCAGTGGCTGCCGGACACCGTCTATGTCGAGCCGTTCGGACTCTCGCCGGACACCGAGAGGCTGTTGGCCGGCATGGGCTATCACCTCGATCTCGGCGACCAGACCTGGGGCCAGGCGGCCGGCATCCTGGTCGGCGGCAAGAGCTTGGCTGAGATCGAGAAGGGCGGCGGCGCCCGCTACAACGGCGCCATCGACAGCCGCGCCGCTTCGGGCGAGGCGCTCGGATACTAAAGTTTGTCTAGATCACCAGGGTAAGGGTCGAGCCGATCAGCAGCACCGCTGCAATGCCGACGAACAGCGCGTAGATGCGCGGCCGGTCGAGCAGCAGCGCATTGCCCGATATCCAAGCGGCTGTGGCGCCGCCGAGCGCGAACAGGAAGCCGTTGCGGTGGCCGAAAGTCATCGAGGCGGCCATCAGGCCGCCGATGATCAGCGCGCCGAACACGATGATGACGGCAACGGCGTATTTCTCGAAATCGTTGCCGCTGCCCATCGCCGGCCCCATCGCGTTCAGATTCGGCAGATCGTCCGGATCGAAGGGGCTGGCCGAGCCGTATTCGTCTTGACCGAGGGTTTCGCGCATCATTCGTTCTCCGCTGAGCGGCAACAAACCATCAACGCTTGCCAATGGCAACCGGCAACGCCGTCGCGGTCATGCGTTCGCCGCCCGGCTGGTGCCAACGTGCCACGGTTTCCTGGACAGGCTCAACGGTCTGGGATCGGATCGGGTTCCACAAGATTGATCTATCTGGAAAAATCGCTGCGCACGATGCCGTGCCGCTGCAGCTTGTCGTAGAAGGTCTTGCGCGGAATGCCGAGCGCCTCGATCGTGCGCCGAACATCGCCGTCGTTGCGACCAAGTGTCTCGCGGATGATCTCGGCCTCGTAGCGCTCCAGCCGTTCCGGCAACGGCATGGCGGCGTCCGAATCGGCCGGCGCAGGGGAAGGGCTGCCGCCGATCTCCTCCAATCCGAGCACGAAGCGCTCGGCGAAATGGGCGAGTTCGCGGACATTGCCGGGCCAGTCATGTTCTCTCAGATGGCGCTGGACGGCGGCCGGCGCCGCGGGCACCGTGCGATGGAAGCGGGCCGCGGCGCGCTCGGCGAAATAGCCGAACAGCAGCGGCACGTCGTCCCGGCGCTCGCGCAGCGGCGGGATCGAGAGCGTCACCACATTGAGCCGGTAATAGAGGTCCTCGCGGAAAGCACCGCGCTGGCTCGCGTCGCCGAGATCGACCTTGGCGGCGGCGACGACGCGCAGGTCGACCGGCCGGACCTCGTTGGTGCCGAGCGGCGTCACCTCGCGCATTTCCAGCACGCGCAGCATCTGCACCTGCGTCGCGGCCGGCATGCTTTCGATCTCGTCGAGGAACAGCGTGCCGCCGCTCGAATGCTCGATGCGGCCGACGCGCTTCTTCTGCGCGCCGGTGAAGGCGCCGGCCTCATGGCCGAACAATTCGCTCTCGATCACCGTCTCGGGCAGCGTGCCGCAGTTGAGCGCCACGAAATTGCCCTTGGCGCGGCGGCTCCAGCGATGCAGCAGGCTCGCCACCACCTCTTTGCCGGAGCCGGTCTCGCCGGTCACCAGCACGTCGACATCGGTGTCGGCGATTTGCCTAAGCGTGCGGCGCAGCCGCTCCATCGCCGGTGTCTGGCCGATCAGCGGCAATCCCTCCTGCGCCTGCTCGGCCGCCTCGCGCAGGGCGCGGTTTTCCATCACCAGCCGCCGCTTTTCCGCCGCCCGCCACACACTTTGCGCCAGCCGGTCGGCGGCGAATGGCTTGGTGATAAAGTCGTAGGCGCCGTCCTTGATCGCTTTGACGGCCATCGCGATGTCGCCATGTCCGGTGACGAGAATGACCGGAATGTCCGGGTCGAGGTCGACCACCCGGTCGAACAGCTGCAGTCCGTCCATCTCAGGCATGCGGATGTCCGACACCACGACGCCGGCAAAGCTCGCCTCGAGGCCGGCGAGTGCCTCGCTTGCCGAGGCAAAGGCTGAGACAGCAAAGCCGGCGAGCTCCAGCGTCTGCCGCGTCGCCTTGAGCAAGTCGCTGTCGTCGTCGATCAGGATGACCGGGTTGCCGTTCATGATGCCACGCCAGCTTTCGAGAAATGGACGGTGAAGCGGGTGCCCTGCTCGCTGCTCGACACCTCGATGCGCCCGCCATAGTCGGCGACGATATCCTTGGAGATGACGAGGCCAAGCCCGAGCCCCCTTTCCTTCGACGTGTTGAACGGTGTGAACAGCGATTTCAGGATCGCGGGGGGAATGCCAGGGCCGTTGTCGGAGACGATCAGCGCAACGCCGTCGGCGGTTTCGGAAGCGGACACTTCGACCCGCGCGTCGTCGCGGCCCTCGAGCGCTTCCAGCGCGTTCTGGAACATGTTGATCAGCACCTGCTCCAACCGCAGCCGGTTGCCCATCACCTTGAGCGACGGCGGCGGCAGCGTGATCGCCAGCGCGTCCAGCCGGCCGGCAAAGCGGCTTCTGAGCAGCACCACGGCGCCTTCGATGACGCCACGCAGTTCGACCGGCTCAGCCGCCGTGCGGCCTTTGCGGGCGAACGCCTTCAATTCCTCGGTGATCGAGCCGATGCGCTCCGTTAGCGCGGCAATGGCGCCGAGATTCTCCTCGGCCGGCGCGGTCTGCTGGCGCTCCAGGAAGACGCGCGCATTGTCGGCATAGGCGCGGATGGTCGCCACCGGCTGGTTGATCTCATGCGCGACGCCGGCGGCAACCTGGCCAAGCGTCGCAAGGCGGTTCGCCTGCACCAGCTCCTGCTGCATCACCTGCAGCTTCGCCTCCGTGCTGCGGTGATCGGCGATCTCGGCTTGCAGCCGGTCGCGCGCGAGGCTGAGGTCCTGGGTGCGCTCGACGACGCGGCGCTCGAGCTCGGCGCGTGCCGCCTGTTCGGCCGCGATCCGCATCTGGGCGGACTGCCGGCGCCACGACAGATAGGCGGCTAAAGCGATCAACGGAACGATGACGCCGAGTGCCAAGAGCCGCATTTCGCGCTGGGCAGAAGCAATCGGCGCTTCGGCCGGAACGAGATAGTCGAGCCGCCACGGCGTCGATGGCAAGGCCGTGGACAGCCGCAGATATTCCGCGTCGCTGCCGCCAGGCGTGATCGCGTGGACCAGCGCGACATCGGGGCTGAGCGGTTGCGGCCTCGTGATCGGCAAGGGCACCAGCGGCGCTTCGCCGAACTGCTGGCTGGCGCGGATGGCGGCAAGCACCGGCTGGGCAAGCGGCGCCGTCGTCATGAAGCGCCAGGACGGCACGCTGGTGATCAGCACCACGCCATGCTCGTCGCTGACATAGGCCGGGCGGTTCGCCTCGTGCCAGTCGGCCTCGAGCTGGTCGAACTCCATTTTGACCACGACGACGCCGAGCGGTCCCGAAGCGCCGTCGACACGGCGCGAAATGTAGAGGCCCGGCCGCTTGCTGACATTGCCGAGCGCGAAATACTCGGCCGTGCCCGACTGCATCGCCCCCGAGAAATAGGCCCGAAAACCGTAGTCGTTGCCGACGAAGCTCACCGGCTCGCGCCAGTTACTGGAAGCGATCGCGAAGCCGTCGATGCCGGTGACGTAGAGCACCGAAGCCTTGGTGCCGGAGACCAGCCCTTCGAGCTTGCGGTTGAGAACATCGATCGAGGCGGGGCTGCGCTCAGTCAGCGCGTCATGCACCTGCTGGTCTTCGGACAAGAGCAGCGGCAGCGCGCGCGGATTTTCCAGCACCGCGCGGAGCAGCGCCACCTTGAGATTGGCATCTGTGCGACCCTGCGCCGACAGCGCCTCGATCTCGGTCGAGCGACCATAGAGTCCGGCGCCGTAGAGTGTCGCTGCAACGATCACTAGCGCCACCGCCGCAAACAGCAGCCAGGCGCGTCGCGCCCGTCTGGCGAGCAATTCGGGCGTCAAGGCGAGGGCAGCGGCCGGACGTTGCAGCATGCCGCATTTGTGCATGATTTCGCACAAAGCACAATTCAGTCTATGCGGATAGCCGCACTGATTCACTTGCAGCCACAAGCCGCTGGGTCGAAAAAGCCAGCAGAATCAATGTGGACTCCTCTGAGCCGGAATCTGGCACGCGCATTGCAAAGTCATCCGTAGCAGCCGCGAGGCTGTGGAGGTCAACTGCCCCAGGGAGGTCGAGCTTCTCGATCGGGGCTGCACGGAGGACATCATGCAGACGGCAATCGCTGCCGCGGAACCGCGCGGCAAAATTCCCTTCTACCGGCATCTCTATGTGCAGGTTCTGGCGGCGATCGCCGCCGGCATCCTGCTCGGCCATTTCTATCCCGAGTTGGGCGCCTCGCTGAAGCCGCTCGGCGATGCCTTCATCAAGCTGGTCAAGATGGTCATCGCGCCGGTCATCTTCCTCACCGTGGCGACCGGCATCGCCGGCGTCTCCGACCTGCATAAGGTCGGCCGCGTCGCCGGCAAGGCGATGATCTACTTCCTCGTCTTCTCGACGCTGGCGCTCGTCGTCGGCCTGGTCGTATCGAACGTTATCCAGCCCGGCGCCGGCATGCACATCAATCCGGCGACGCTCGACGCCACGAAGGTGTCTACCTTCACCGAGAAGGCGCATGACACGACCATCGTCGGCTTCCTGATGAATATCATCCCCGACACCATCACCGGTGCCTTCGCCCAGGGCGACATCCTGCAGGTGCTGTTCTTCTCGGTGCTGTTCGGCGTGGCGCTGGCGCTCGTCGGCGAGCGCGGCCGCCCGGTGGTCGATTTCCTGCAGGCGCTGACCGCGCCGATCTTCCGCCTCGTCGCCATCCTGATGAAGGCGGCACCGATCGGCGCGTTCGGCGCCATGGCCTTCACCGTCGGCAAATACGGCATCGGCACGATCGCCAATCTCGCCTTCCTGATCGGTACCTTCTACCTGACGTCGCTGCTTTTCGTGCTGGTCATTCTGGGTGCGGTGGCATGGTATAATGGCTTCTCCATCCTGGCGCTGATCCGCTACATCAAGGAAGAGCTGCTCCTGGTGCTAGGCACGTCGTCGTCGGAGGCGGCCCTTCCCGGCCTGATGGCCAAGATGGAGCGCGCCGGCTGCAACCGCTCGGTGGTCGGCCTGGTCATCCCGACTGGCTATTCCTTCAATCTCGACGGCACCAACATCTACATGACGCTTGCAGCGCTGTTCATCGCCCAGGCGACCGACACGCCGCTCACCTTCGGCGACCAGATCCTGCTGCTTCTGGTCGCCATGCTGAGCTCCAAGGGCGCTGCCGGGATCACCGGCGCCGGCTTCATCACTTTGGCCGCCACGCTGTCGGTCGTGCCTTCGGTGCCTGTCGCCGGCATGGCGCTGATCCTCGGCGTCGACCGCTTCATGTCGGAATGTCGCGCGCTCACCAACTTCGTCGGCAATGCGGTTGCGACCATCGTCGTGGCGCGCTGGGAAGGCGAGCTCGACCAGAAGCAATTCGCCGCCGCCATGGCCGGCCAGTTGCCGGAAGAAGCCGATCTGTCGCTCTCCGGCGGCCTGCAGCCTGCCTGAAGCAACCAGCATCCTCCCGACTCTGGACAGGTCGCGGCTCCCGCCGCGACCTGTTCTTTTTGCCGGACGCCGCATAGGGTGGCGCGGCCCGGCTCTCCCGCCGGTGCAAACAATCGCGAGGGGCGGTCGATGAGCAGCGCGTTTCCCGAGATCTACCTTGTCCGCCATGGCGAGACGGAGTGGAGCGCGTCGGGCAAGCATACCGGCCGCACTGACATTCCGCTGACCGCGAAGGGCGAGGATGCCGCGCGGGACGTTGCGGAGCGTCTCAAGGGCTTGACCTTCGAAGCCGTCTGGTCGAGCCCGTCGCAGCGCGCCTTCGACACCTGCCGGCTTGCGGGGTTCGGCGAGCGCGCGGTGAAGAAGGCCGACCTGCAGGAATGGGACTATGGCGCCTATGAAGGCGTGACGACGAAGGAAATCCTTGGCCAGCGCCCCGGATGGAACGTGTTTCGCGACGGCTGCCCGGGCGGCGAGACGGCGAGGGACGTCGGCGCCCGGGCCGATGCCGTCATCGCCGGGCTGCGTGCCGTCGCCGGCAATGTGCTGATCTTTTCGAGCGCGCATTTCCTGCGTGTGCTTGCCGCCCGCTGGATCGGTCTACCGCCGGAGGGCGGCGCGGATTTCGTGCTCGATACAGCCAGCCTCAGCATTCTCGGCCATGAGCATGATCTGACCGAACCGGTCATTCGCAGGTGGAACCAGCGGTAGCTCCGGCGAGGAACGCAGCGGCGCAAGGGGGAGGTCTGTCGTGATCCGTCGCGCCCCCCTCTGTCCTGCCGGACATCTCCCCCACAAGGGGGGAGATTGGCAGCTTTGGCGCCCCGCTCAATCCTGCGACGTTGGCGATTGGCGAAAGCGGCGGCGACGTCCGATCTCCCCCCAAGTGGGGGAGATGTCCGGCAAGGACAGAGGGGGGCGCTGTCCCGCCGGCGTTTCAAGGCTTCTCCGCTAGCAACGCTGATAGGACGTCACGGGAACCGACTTTAGGCTCCCAGCATCGCCAGCTCTTCACCCGTCAAATGTCGCGCCTTGCCCTTCGTCAGATCACCCAGCTGCAGCCGCCCTATCGCTACCCGAACGAGTCTCAGCACCTCGATGTCGAAAGCACCGAGCAGGCGGCGGATCTGCCGGTTGCGGCCCTCGTCGAGCATGATCTCCAGCCAGGCGGTGCGTCCGCCGCTGCGTAATAGCTCGATCGAGCTTGCCGTCAGCAGCTCGCCATCGACGGCAGCTCCCTGGCGGAACCGCTCGAGCATCGCCTCGTCGGGGGCGGAAGCGATCTGCACGTGATAGGTCTTGGCGACATGCGAGGCCGGATCGAGCAGGGCATTTGCCCAGCGCGTGTCGTTGGTCATCAGGAGCAAGCCTTCGCTCGCCTTGTCGAGGCGGCCGACCGGCGAGACGAAAGGCAGGCCGAGATCCGCAATGCAATTGTAGACGGTGCCGCGCCCTTCGGGATCGTCGCGCGTGGTGACCAGGCCGCGCGGCTTGTTGAGCATCAGATAGACCTTGCGCTCGGCGACGATGCGCTCGCTGTCGACGGTGATGCGATCGCGATCCGGATCGACGCGCAGTGACGGATTGCTGACCACCTTGCCCATCACGCGCACGCGCCCCTCGGCGATCATCTGTTCGGCCTGCTTGCGCGAACAGAGCCCAAGCTTCGACAGCGCCCGGTTGAGACTGACCTTGGAAGCCGAAGCGGCTTGTTTGGCTTCCGGCCGCGCGTGGATGAACTTGCGTGTCATTCCCGCGCAGATGCCATGCATGGCAACGGCCACGCAAGCCGGCGCCTTCGAACACGAGGGCACCTGGTCAACGTTTAAATGTTGACTACAGAATTCATGTTTCATAATCAACCAGCCAACGAAACGGATTTCGAAGATGCGCAAGAAAGGCGGGGACCGTGGTGCCAGACGACTTTCCGGCGGCTGGAACGAGAACCGACGCGCCTCGGCTTCAACCCCCTGGTATGACCCGGCGAGCGGCGCTTGGGCTTCTTGCATCGCCTTTCGCGGGTATCCGGCCGGTCGCCGCGTCGTCGAGGCTGCCGCGCATCGTCTGCCTCGACGACGGCCTGGCCGAGACCTTGCTGATGCTGGGTGTCCGGCCGGTCGCCATCGCCGACCGCAAGGTCTGGGAGGAGTGGGTGGTCGAGCCGGCGCTGCCGCCACAGGTCGCCGATATCGGCACGCTGCTCGAGCCCAATCTCGAATTTCTTCAGCAGCTCAAGCCGGATCTTATCCTTAGCACCCCCTATCTGGATGGCATCAAGCCGCTGCTCGAGCGTGTCGCACCTGTGACGACGATCGGCATCTATACGGAGAACGGCCAACCCTACCGCAACGCCGTCGAAGCCACCCGGAAACTCGCTCGCCTGGTCGGCAGGCAAGCCGAAGGCGAGGCGCTGATCGAAGCGACCGAGGCAGACCTGGCAAAGGTCAGGCAGGAGCTGACGCCATTTGCAGCCAGGCCGCTCTACATCGTCTCCTTCATGGATCAGCGCAATGTGCGCGTCTATGGCCGCATGAGCCTGTTCCAGGACGTGTTCGACCGCATCGGCATCCGCAACGCCTGGACCGCCGAGACCAATCATTGGGGCTTTGCGACCGTCGGCATCGACGGCCTGGCGACGGTGGATGAGGCGGGTCTTGCCTATCTCGAACCTCTGCCCGCCGGAGCCGGCGGCACGCTGACCGAAAGCCCGGTCTGGAACGCGATGCCCTTCGTGCGCAATCGCTCGATCATGCGCCTGCCCCCGGTGCTGATGTTTGGCGCTCTTCCCGCGGCTTCGCGCTTCGCCTGCCTGCTTGCCGAAGCGATGACCGCCCATGGCTGAGGACGCGGCCAGCATGGTGCAAAGCCGCGAGATCCCGGCCGGCGCCAAACGCCGGATTGCGGCCAGGCGCGATTGGCCGCTTGTCGCAATCCTACTGAGCGTCACGCTCGCCGCCCTGGCTGCAGCGGCAACGCTTCGCAATCTGTCCGTCCAACTGCCGTCGGCGCTCTGGTTCGACGCGGCGCTTGTGCCCGACATCGACGACATGCGGCAGGTGCTGGTCCACTATGCCTTCCTGCCCAGGCTTATCGTCAGCCTGCTCTGCGGCGCGGCATTGGGCTTGGCCGGCACCGTGCTGCAGCAGGTGCTGCGCAACCCGCTGGCTTCGCCCGAAACGGTCGGCGTCTCCGCCGGCGCCTATCTGGCGCTGGCGCTTGCCACGCTCTTCGCGCCCTCGCTGCTCGCCTTCGGGCGCGAATGGGTGGCTCTTGCCGGTGCCTTTGCGGCGTTGGCGGCCGTGCTTGCGCTTTCCTGGCACAAGGGCCTGTCGCCGCTTTCCGTCGTGCTCGCCGGCCTCGTCGTCAGCCTTTATGCCGGAGCGACCGGCGCAGCGCTTGTCGTTCTCAATCATGAATGGCTGGCCGGCCTGTTCATCTGGGGCGCCGGCTCGCTCGGCCAGCAGGATTGGGTGACGACGTTTTGGCTGCTGCCGCGCCTGGGCATTGCCGCGCTGGCGATCGGCCTGATGACGCGGCCGCTGACCTTGCTCGGCCTCGAGGACGAAGGCGCGCGCAGCCTCGGCGTGCCGCTTGGCGTCTATCGTTTCGCCGGGCTTGGCATGGCCGTGGCGCTCATCGCCTTCGTCGTCGCGGCCGTCGGCGCCATCGGCTTCGTCGGCCTCGCGGCCGCGGCATTTGCCCGTATCGGCGGGGCGCGCCGGTTCGGTCAGCGGCTGGTCGTGGCGCCGTTGATCGGCGCCGCATTGCTATGGGCCGCCGACCAGGGCGTGCAACTCGCAACCGGACCGCGGGGCGACCTGCTGCCCACCGGCGCCATCACCGCGCTGCTCGGCGCGCCGCTGCTGCTCTGGCTGCTGCCTCGCCTCAGCCTCGGCGCTGAACTTCCGGTGCTCGCCGCGGAGCGCCTGCCCAGGCTACGGCGCCCTGGCATGCTGCTCGCGGTATTGGGCCTCGCCATGCTCGTGGTTCTGGTTCTTGCTCTCTCTTGCGGACCCGCGCCGGAAGGCTGGAGCTTCGCCGTCGGCGATCAATTGCAGCCCTTGCTGTCCTGGCGTTGGCCGCGCGTGCTTGCCGCCCTGTCCGCCGGCGTCATGCTGGCGCTCGCCGGGCTGATGATGCAGCGCCTGTCCGGCAATCCGATGGCGAGCCCGGAGGTTCTGGGCATCAGCGCCGGTGCCGCGCTTGGCATGGTGATAGCGATGTTTGCCGTCTCCGATCCGGGCCGCCCTGTGCAGACCGCGGCCGCCGCCGGCGGCGCCTTCGCATCCTTGCTTGTCGTGCTTGCCATCAGTCGCCGCGCCGCCTACGCGCCGGAGCGGCTCTTGCTTGCCGGTATCGCGCTGACGGCGCTGTTCGATGCGCTGATCCTGGTGCTCACCGCCACCGGCGATCCGCGCGCCATGCTTCTCATCAACTGGCTGACCGGCTCGACCTACGGTGTCGATCAAGGCTCGGCGGTCCTGACGGCGTCGATCGCGCTTTGCCTGTTGCTGATGGCGCCGCTATTCATCCGCTGGCTCGACATGCTGCCGCTGGGCGTGCCGGCGCTGCGCTCGCTCGGCGTCGATGTGGCGAGCACTCGGCTTTTGGTGCTGCTGATGGTCGCCGTGCTCACCGCCGCGTCAACCCTGATCGTCGGCCCGCTGACCTTCATCGGCCTGATGGCGCCGCATCTGGCCCGGCGCCTCGGCCTTGCCCGCGCTTTGCCGCAGGTCGTCGGCGCCATTCTTGCCGGCGCACTGATCATGGTCTTGGCCGACTGGATCGGCCGCGCCTTGATCTTCCCGCGCCAGGTCCCGGCCGGCCTCGTCGTCACGCTCATCGGCGGCCCGGTGGTGATGTGGCTGCTGCGCCGCCGCTGAAGCTCGCGCTGTTCCAGATCGACGCGGTCGGTGAGCAGAAACGACCGGAACACGGGTAGGGTATCGGAGCGGCCAAGGCCGATCGGACGCCGCGAAGTCATGGTTCCGGCGGCGCGCTCAACCGCCGGTAGGGGACGCCGTCGAAAGTCGCCGTCACGAAGCTCTGGACCGACATCCTGCGCTTGCGGCCGTCGCTGCAGGCATAGACCGGCCAGCCGGCTTCGCTGCATTCGTTTGCCGCACAGATGCGCGCAAGGCAGTTCCCGACGGTGAGCCGGAAGCCGCCCTTGCCGGCAAAACCTTGCAGCAGGCTGCCGTCGGCCGAGCGCCATGTCCGCTGGCGGAATTCCGGCCGCAAAGCCAGAGGTTCGAGAGGGACGGCGAGGTTGGCTGTACCGGTACGCGCCATGAGCTGAAGGCGGTAGCGGGCCATTCCGGTCGTATAGGCCGTCACAAGGTCGGACTCACCCAGATAGGCGGTCGCCAGGTCGGAGTTGTCGAGCAGATGAGGCAGCCGCTCGCCCGCTTCTGTCGGCCTCACCAGGGCAACAAGGGCGGCAAAGGCCAAGCAAGCGCGCAACATCTCGATTTCCAGCAGCCATGCATATCCGGCGTGCCAGCGCCCCCGGCTGCCTTCCATACCATCCCGCCAATTGGTTCGCGGTGCAAGCCGCCTCAGCCGGTAGGGGACGGCGGCAGCTCGAACAGGGTGGCGCCGTTCTCCTGGCCTCGCTCGACATAGCCGATGACCTGGAACCATCTTGCGACGTCCGGGCGATGGAGCCAGCTGCGCGAGTGTACGGGAAGGTTGCCGGCGAGCGCCTGGATATGGCGGATGTGGCGCTTGCAGAAGCGAACGGTTGCCGCGCTGAAGAAGTCCTCCTGTGCGGCAAACAGCGTGTCGGCCGCGTCGCCGTGCTCATGCCAGGCGATGATGGCGACGGCCTTGTCGTCCTGGACCAGCGCATGCGCCCGGCCTTCCTTCAGGTTCATCATCAGATTGTCGTAGGCGGCCTTGCTGTCCTTGCCGGCCGCCAGGTACTCCTCCGACATTCGCTTGGACAGGCCGCGGAAAACATCCTCAAGGTCTCCGACCGTCGCTGCGCGTGCTCTCATTTCTCCTCCAGACAGCCCGGGAGGCAGTTTGCCCTATCGATGGGGGATCACCAAGCAAAGCAAATCCGCCGTCAGGCCGATGCGCGCAAATGCATTTCACAATGCCGTGATCGCCGTGCTTGTGCGGCGCGCCGGCTTGAGATCGGCACGGCACCACCCCCTTATCACGCAATCACCACGGTCGTTGAGCGCCAGGGCCCGACATTCGCAACGACCGCAGATCCTTGCCGCCGAATAGATTTCGGATTATGTCCGCGCCTAATGGACACAAGTGTACATTCAAGCTAAGTTCGCGCCGCGCGAAGGTCGACGGCCTTCGCCAATCCGCAGCGGGACGGAACGGATTATGGACCTTCAAGGGCGGGGCGAGTTGATTGCGCCGGCTTGGCATCACGCCGGCGACGCGGCGTCTCAATGCCCCTGCGTACCGATGCAATACCAGTCGCCTGATGATGCGGGCTTGAGTGCATGACAAGACACTATTCAGCGCTTTCACTCTTCAAGGAAGGCGTCACCGGCCAGACCGGCTGGGAAAAGGCCTGGCGCTCGCCCGATCCGAAACCGCGCTATGACGCCATCGTCATCGGCGGCGGCGGCCACGGCCTCGCCACCGCGTACTATCTCGCCAGGAACCACGGCGTCACCAACGTGGCATTGCTGGAGAAGGGCTGGATCGGCGGCGGCAACACCGGCCGCAACACCACCGTGGTGCGCTCCAATTACTTCTATCCCGAAAGCGCGGCGATCTACGGGCTGGCGCACAGCCTCTACAAGACGCTTTCAAAGGATCTGAACTACAATGCGATGTTTTCCGCGCGCGGTATCCTGACCCTCGCGCACAGCGAAGCGGGAATGGAAACCGCGGCGCGCACCGTCAACGCCATCCAGGTGAACGGCATCGACTGCGAATTGTTCTCCGTCGAGGACGTGCGCCGCGTCGTGCCGATCTACAATTTCGGCCCGGATGCCCGCTACCCGATCTATGGCGGGACCTGGCAGCCAAGCGGCGGCACCGCCCGCCACGATGCTGTCGCCTGGGGCTATGCGCGCGCGGCCAGCCGCCTCGGCGTGGATATCATCCAGAACTGCGAGATTTCCGGCTTCATCATCGAAAACGGACGCTGCCGCGGCGTCGTCACGTCGCGCGGCGAAATCCGGGCCGAGCGGACGGGAATGGCGGTGGCCGGCCATTCATCGGTGCTGGCGGCGAAGGCGGGATTCCGGCTGCCGGTCAACTCCTACGCATTGCAGGCCTGTGTGTCTGAACCGGTCAAGCCGATCATCGACACGGTGGTGATCTCGCCGGACACAGGCGTTTATGTCAGCCAGTCGGACAAGGGCGAATTGGTCATCGGCGGCGCGCTCGACCGCATCCCATCCTATGGCCAGCGCGGCAACCTGCCGGTGCTGGAAGGCGTGATCGCCGGCATGCTCGACATGTTCCCGATCTTCGGCCAGCTGAAGATGATGCGGCAATGGGCGGGCATCGTCGACGTGGTCCCGGATTCCTCGCCCATCATCGGTGAATCGCCGCTGCCCGGCCTGTTCCTCAATTGCGGCTGGGGCACCGGCGGCTTCAAGGCGATTCCGGCCGGCGGCACGCTGCTCGCCCACCTGCTTGCCACCGGCAGCCACCACGACATCAGCCGGCCTTTCGATCTCGACCGCTTCGCCCGCGGCCGGCTGATCGACGAGGCGGCCGGCTCCGGCATTGCCCATTGAAGGTTAGAAAAAGATGCAGCTCTTTCCCTGCCCGTTCTGCGGGCCGCGTGAAGAAAGCGAATTTCACCATGGCGGCGAGGCCGGCAACCTCAGGCCCGACGGCAGCGACGTGACGGCCGAGCGCTGGGCCGGCTATCTCCACATGCGCGACAATCCGAAAGGGCCGACCCGCGAGATCTGGGTGCATCTTACCTGCGGCGAATTCTTCGCGATGAGCCGTGACAGCGTCAGCCATAAGGTCTCGGGTTCTTCCGCGCTCGGCGAAACGGAGCACGGCGCATGAGCGCTTCGCGTCTCCCCAATGGCGGCAGCGATATCGATCGCGCGCGCCGGCTGACCTTCACCTTCGACGGCAGGCGCGTCGAGGGTTTTGCCGGCGACACGATCGCCTCTGCCCTGCTGGCGAGCGGCCAGGCCGTTGTCGGCCGCAGCTTCAAATATCACCGGCCCCGCGGCATCTGGGGCTCCGGCGTGGAGGAGCCCAACGCACTGGTCGACGTCGAGAGCGCCGACGGCCGCGTGCCGAATGCGCGGGCGACGACGGTGCCGGCGAGCGACGGCATCGTGGTCAGGAGCGTCAACGCTTCGCCGACGGCGCTGGCCGACCGCAATGCGGTGCTCGACCGCTTCGCCCGCTTCCTGCCCGCCGCCTTCTACTACAAGACCTTCATGTGGCCGGACTGGCACCTGTTCGAGCCGCGTATCCGTGCCATGGCCGGGCTTGGTGTCGTCGACCGCGACTGGAAGCCGCGCCAGGTGGCGGACCAGATCAACCATCACTGCGACGTCCTGGTGGTCGGCGCCGGACCGGCGGGGCTCACCGCGGCTGCCGGCGCGGCGGCGGCGGGCCACTCGGTCGTCCTGGTCGACGAGCGGACGCATCCCGGCGGATCGTTGCGCCACCGCGCCGGCGAAGTCGATGGTGTCGAGGGGACGGCGTGGGTCGATGCGACGGTTGCCAGGCTGAAGAGCGGCGGCCAGTTCGTGCTCGCCGATACGACCGCCTTCGGCCTTTACGATCACAATCTGGTGGCGCTCAACCAGCGGCACCGCGACGGACGGCCGGACACGTTGTGGCGGGTGCGGCCGCGCCGCATCGTGCTGGCGACGGGCGCGATCGAGCGGCCGGTTCCGTTCGCCAACAACGACCTCCCGGGGATACTCTCCGCCGATGCCGCACTTGTCTATCTGCGCCGGCATGGCCTGCTTGTCGGCCGCCAGATCGTGGTCGCCACCAACAACGACAGCGCCTACGAGCCGGCGTCGGCGATCGCCGCGGCCGGTGCCTCGGTGACGGTGGTCGATTGCCGGCGTCATGGCGGCGCTCAAGCGAGGACCGGTATTCGCGTCCTGGCAGGGCGCACGGTGGCGGCGGCGCGCGGGCGCAACGCCGTCCAGGGCGTGCTGCTCGACGACGGCCCGACGCTGGCGGCCGATTGCGTGCTCGTCTCCGGCGGCTGGACACCCACGGTGCACCTGTTCTCGCAGGCGAAGGGCAACCTCGCCTGGAGCGATGACCTCGCGGCTTTCGTTCCCGGAGAGGCTGTCGACGGGATCGGCGTGGGCGGCGCTGTGGCCGGCACGGTCTCGCTTTCCGAGACCTTGGCGAGCGGCGCAGCGGCCCTCGGTCCGTTCGGCTCCTCGTCATCGCCCGCGCCGCGCAGCACGGGTGCGGAAGCGACGCTGGGCATTGTCGGCCTGTGGCCGAAGCCCAAGGCCAGGGGCCGTGTGTGGATCGACTATCAGAGCGACGTCACCGCCAAGGACGTCGAGCTTGCGGCGCGGGAGAATTTCGTCTCCGTCGAGCACTTGAAGCGCTACACGACGCTCGGCATGGCGACGGACCAGGGCAAGACGTCCAATCTGAACGGCCTGGCGCTGCTGGCCGATGTCACCGGCCGCGCCATCGCGGAAGTCGGCACCACGACCTACCGGCCGCCATTCACGCCTGTCCCGTTTGCCAGCCTGGCCGGAACGCGCCGGGGAAGCATGCACGCTCCGGTCCGCCGCCTGCCGCTGGAGGCAAACCATCGCGCGGCAAGCGGGGTGTTCCAGGAATATGGCGGCTGGCTGAGGCCGGCCTATTACGGACGCGGCGAGGCCAGGGCTTCAATCCAGGAGGAAGCGCGGCGTGCCCGGCAATCCGTCGCGCTCTTCGACGGCTCGACGCTCGGCAAGATCGAGGTGATCGGCCCGCGCGCGGCGGAATTCGTCGATTTCATCTACTACAACACCATGTCGACCCTGAAGCCCGGCCATTGCCGCTACGGCTTCATGCTGTCGGAAAACGGCGTCGTGTTCGATGACGGCGTTCTGGTTCGCCTGGACGAGCACCGCTTCATCGTCTCGTGCTCGTCGTCGCATGTCGCGGCCGTCCATGCTCGTCTCGAAGAATGGCGGCAGGATCGTTTCGGCCGCGATGCCGTCTATATCCATAACGCCACCGCGCAATACGCTACCTTGACCGTGTCGGGACCGAACGCGCGCAGGCTGATGGAAGCGCTCGATCTGGGTGCTGCGCTGGACGATGCCAGCCTGCCGCACATGGCCGTCGGCGCCGGCCATTTTGCCGGCGACGAGGTGCGCATCGCCCGGGTATCCTTCACCGGCGACCGAAGCTATGAAATCTCCATCCGCGCCGATCGGGCCGAAGCGCTGTGGTCAAGGATGCAGCAGGAGGGCCGAGCGTTCGACGCCGTTCTGCTCGGGCTCGAATCCCTGATGATCCTGCGCGCCGAGAAGGGCTACATCGTCATCGGCAAGGACACCGACGGCAACATCATGCCGCACGACCTGGGCGTTGGCGGACCGCGAACCAAACGTACAGGTGAATTCGTCGGCCGGCGTTCGCTGTTCACCGAAGCGGCGAACAGGGCCGACCGCAACCAGCTTGTCGGGCTTGCGGTCCACGAAGGCGAGGTGCCGCTGGCGACCGGCGCGCACGGCGTCGAGAAAAGCGGGGGCCGCCTCCGAAGCATCGGCTTCGTCACTTCGAGCTATCAAAGTCCGACCCTCGGCCGCCCGGTTGCCCTGGCGCTCATCGAACGGGGCGCCGCGCGGCATGGCGAAACGATCGACGTTCGGCATCTCGGCGTCGTGCGGCAGGCGACCATAGTCGCACCCTGCGCCTTCGATCCGGAAGGGAGGCGGCTGCATGCGTAACCTTGCCGAAAAGTGGCCGGCAGCGCCGGACTGGACCACGGCGGTGCTGAACAAGGACGGCATCAGTGTACGCACGCTTGGCGGGCTGAATCAGCTCCTGGTCAGCGGCGACCTGACAGCCTGGGCGCAGGTTTCCGGCCTTGCCGGCGAAGGCGTTGGAGCCGGCGCGCTAGCCAGCGGCGACAAATACCAGGTGCGGATCGCGCGCGATCGCATACTCGCCGTTGGCGAACGGCCATTCCCCATCGCGGCCGGCTGGCACGAGGCCGGTTTCGCGGTCTCGGTCATGGATGCCGGGCTGCATGTGTTCGAGATCGAGGGGCCGGGTCTGGCCGGTCTCGTTGCCAGGGGCACTGCGCTCGATCCGGGCCAGGCAAGCCGCTCGGCTTCGATCCTTTTCGCCGGCGTCAGTGTCCTCTTTTACCGGCTCGGCAGCCCCGACCGGGCGCGCCTCCATGTCGACCGCGGCCTCGCTCCTTATCTTTGGGAATGGCTGGAACGGTTGTCAGTATTGTAGCGACGCGGTTTCGCGTCTATCTAGCCGGCGTTCAATCTCGGCCGGCTCGCTATGCTTCCTGATTCCAGTGCTGATGAAGTCGCGCGACGGTCCGGTCTGACCGGCAACACCAAGGTGACGCGCGAGGACTGGATGAAGCTCGCGCTGGAGACGCTGATCTCCGAGGGCGTGGAGGCGGTGCGCGTGCTTGCGCTCGGGCAGAAGCTGAATGTCTCCCGCTCCAGCTTCTACTGGTATTTCAAGAGCCGCCAGGACCTGCTGGATCAGCTTCTGGACCATTGGCGCAACAACAACACCCGTTTCATTGTCGAGCAGGCCGGTCGGTCCGCCGCATCGATAACTGAGGCCGTGCTGAATGTCTTCGAGTGCTGGCTGGATGAGAAGCTGTTCAATCCGCGATTGGATTTCGCCGTGCGCGCCTGGTCGCGCCAATCCGCCGAAGTGCACCGGATCGTGAACGAGGAGGACGACGCGCGGGTCGACGCCATCCGCGCGATGTTTTCGCGGCACGGTTATGCGGACACGGAAGCGTTCGTGCGGGCGCGCGTGCTGTACTTCACCCAGATCGGCTACTACTCGCTCGAAATCGTCGAGCCGGTGAGCAACCGTCTCTTCCTGACGCCGGCCTACCTGCTCACCCACACCGGCAAAGAACCTCGCGAAGGCGAGGTGGAAGCCTTTGCCGAAAAGATGCTGTCGCGAACCCGCGGTTGAGCAAGGCCGACTGATCGACGCTGCTGAGCACCGTGGGCCGCCATCACCTCAATTCAGGTCGCGCGGAAACTCCTTGACCTCTTCGCGATCGATGCGCGGAAAGTCATGCTGCGACCGGCAGGTGTTACAGCTTTCCTACTCCGTCGTGTTAGCTTTTTTTCTGCGCCGGTTGGTGTGCGACTGCGCGGCGGCAATTTTTAATTCGGGTGTGATCTCCAAGGGCGCATTCTCTGCCCCATGTGGGCTGTGTGGCCCCTGGACCTGGACGGTCGGAAGCGGAAGTTCGATGCCCTGCTCCTTGAAGACTTGACGCAGGCGTACAAAGAATTTGCCCTTCATCCCAAAGGCGCCTCCCGGTCTGGTTGTCACCTTGACCCTCAATACGATGCCGTACTCGCCGAACTCCTGTACGCCCTGCATCTTGATCGGTTCGAGCACCCAGTGCTTGAACTCGGGATCCTCCGCCAGCTCAAGGCCAACTCGCTTGATCAGCTTGCGCGCGAAGTCAATATCGGTGTCATAACCAACGGTGATGTTGAATTTGTCGGTGACCCAGTCGCGGCTCTGGTTCTGGACCGCCCCGAGTTCGCCGAAAGGTATTGTGAACAGCGGTCCACGATGGTGGCGCAGCTTCACCGAGCGCAGCGAAAAGCTCTCCACCGTTCCCACGTAACGGCCGGATGTAATGTATTCGCCAACACGAAACGCATCGTCGAGCAGAAAAAACACGCCCGAAATGACGTCCTTGACGATGGTTTGCGCTCCAAATCCCACAGCGACGCCAACGACGCCGGCGCCGGCGATCAGCGGGCCGATCTGGATACCCACCGAGGCCAGCATCATCAGCACCGCCATCACGACGATCACTGCGAGCAGAATGTTCTGGATGATCGGCAACAGCGTGCGCAGCCGAGCCTGCTGAGGATCGAGGGTCGGGACGTCCTCCTCGCCTATCACCGCGTGCGGTGTTTCGATGCCCAGCTTTCGTTCGATCAACGCTTTGATGATCGACCAGCCGAAATCGGCGGCAAGCGCAATGATGATGATATTGATCAGGCCGCGCAGTATGAGCATGGTCGTCGTATCGCCGTCTTGCATGGACTGCATGTCCAGACCCCAGACACGCGCGAGAAAATAAGCCGCCGCCAGGATGAAAATCATCCGGATCCCGCGATCGATGACAGCGATCGTCACCGCCGGGATCGTGGGCCGGCCTGCTTCTTCCGAACCCGGTCGCAGGACGAAATTGACCCCGCGCTGCGCCAGTACGACCGCCAAAGGCAGGAAGAATGCGGCGAAGGTAAACCAGAAGAGTATATAAAGGCCGGCGATGCGCTGCAGGAACAGAACGACGAAGTAAGCAGTCAATAACCATGTCGTTGCCGTGTGGTGCGCACCTTCCCGCTGCGTTCTTGGCCGACGCCAAACGGCAAGCAGCAACAGCAACAGCAGCACGAAATCGGCGCCCACCGACAGGACCATCATCCCGTCCCGATCGATACCGAGACCCGGCAAGAGGATGAACGCGGCGGCGAAGAAGGCGAAGACGCCGACGATCCGGGGTAGCCAATAGAACCAATGGTCAGCCGTCTCGTTGGTGATCGGCAAAGCACGAACCTCGACGGCGTTCTCGACCTGCATGAAGGAAGGGACGAGCATAGCTGCGAGGTACATGCGCACAGCCGATGTAACGACTGCAGCCATCAGAAATGTCAGCACGATCTCGCGGATAAGCATTGGCCAGTCGAACAACATGAACGCGCCGGCGCTGCCAAGCGCGAACGAGACGATCAGCAGGCTGGAATAAAGCGTGCGGCCGCCAATCTTCTTGGCCCGCCCGATGGGCGTATCCTTCGGCTGCGCGATGATCCAAAGACGAAACGGACGGGTAAGCCTGTACGTTGCCCAAGCGAGCGCCACGCCGGCAGCGATGAACATCGCGATCAGCAAAAGCACGCCGGCAGACCCCTTGCTGGACATATCGTCCATGGTCTCAGCACGAACGCGCGCGAACTGCGCCGGCAGCAGGGGCAAAGTTTGCACGATTCTTTCGATATGATGCTTGATCCGATCGAGCGTCGAGGATGCCATCGTATTCATCTGGCCTGGTGCGGCCACGGCGTCCGACGATGCGTCGGCCGGCGAAGCTCCTGCTTCTGCAGGCGCTCCGGTTGACCCTGCGTTTTGATTTCGTTGTTCAGCCACCCAGGCCTTCACTGACGGATCGTCGAGAAGCTCGAATAGCTGTTTGACCCTTTCAGGCGGGACGGTCGCCGGCGCCTGCGCCTGTGCCGGACCAGCCGACAAAAGGGCGATTCCAAAGACGAGCGGCCTGGCAATCAGGATCAACATCGCAGTCAGATCTCCGAGACGTTGTGCCAGGTTCCCGGCTCCCAATCGTCGAATCATGAGTGGCATCGTGCTGTTAACCTTCCGGTCGAATCGGCAAGCAACGACATCTACGTCCATCGCTGCTCCTACCTTGAAGAAGCCCATGATGTGGTGCAAGACGTCATCGGTCCGAGTTAGACTGTCGCGCCGGGTACCTGGCGGTATTCCAGCGAGCCGTCGAACAGTTCAATCTTCTCAGTTACGAGGTCGTCCAGCCCCAGGGCGGCACTATCGCCGCGCCGATTTTAGAGCCAAAGCCCGCTGCGCAGCATGTGCGCGCTGCCGTGGTCGACGCAGTTTATAAAGGCGCCGAGCGCGCGGATGGTGAGGGATTGGCGGCTTCTTGGGTAATACAAATTGAAAATTGCCTCCTCATGTTTCAAAACATGCCGGTAGACCCGCTTTCGCATCCTGTGGATCGTCCACGCTCCTAAAGACAAGAATTCGTTCAAATATGACCCAGCACGCACAAGACGCTCGAATTCTCATGTACAGCCACGACACGTTCGGGCTCGGCCACTTGCAGCGCTGCCGGACGATCGCGCATTCGCTGGTCGAGGATTTCCGCGGACTTCAGGTGCTTATCATTTCGGGTGCGACCATCGCCGGCGCCTTCGACTACCGCGCCCGTGTCGACTTCGTGAAGATCCCCAGCGTCATCAAGTTGCGCAACGGCGAATACACCTCGCTGGAAAAAGATATCGATCTGGATGAGACGCTAAGGATGCGCCAGTCGATCATCCGCCACACAGCCGAGAGCTTTCGGCCGGATATCTTCATCGTCGACAAGGAACCGCTCGGCCTGCGCGGTGAGATCGAGGACACGCTGTCCTACCTCAAGACGCGGGGCACCACGCTTGTGCTTGGCCTGCGCGAGGTGATGGATGCGCCGCATCTGCTCGAGGCAGAGTGGGCACGTAAGGATGTGATGCGCAAGATAGGCCTGTTCTACGACAAGGTCTGGGCCTATGGTCCGCCCGATTTCTACGATCCGTTGACCGGCTTGGATGTGCCGCCGGCGGTCAGGGCAAAGATGAGGTTCGTCGGTTTCCTGCAACGGAGCCTGCCGCGGAACGAGTTGCCCGGCCACCGGCCCGAGGGCGACTATATCCTCGTCACCACCGGTGGCGGCGGTGACGGCGCCGAACTGATCCACGACGTCATCGATGCCTATCAGCAGGATCCCAAATTGCAGCATAGGGCGCTGATCGTGCTTGGGCCCTACATGCCGGCGCGCAAGCGCAACAAGCTGCTCAAGAAGGGGTCCAAGATCCCCTATATCAAGATCATCGAGTTCGACAACCGCATGGAAGACCTGATTGCCGGCGCCAAGGCGGTAGTGGCGATGGGCGGTTACAACACCTATTGCGAAATACTGTCTTTCGACAAGCCGGCGCTGATCGTGCCGCGCGTCGAACCCCGCGAGGAACAACTGATCCGCGCCCGGCGCGCAGCCGAACTCGGTCTCATCGAGATGCTCTTGCCGGAAGAAGCCAAGGATTCCCAGCGGTTTGCCGATGCGCTGGTGGCGCTGCCGGATCGGCCCCCCCCATCACAGAGCAATCCGCATCTGAGACTGGAAGGGCTGCCTCATATTTCCGAAATCGTCGCGGAATTGCTCGACCGGCGGGCCAGCCCTCAGCTTTCGGTCATCGAAGGACTGAACTGAGTTGCAACATCGCAAGATCGTCGTGGTTCTGAAAGGCTATCCGCGGCTGTCGGAAACTTTCATCGCGCAAGAACTGCTTGGTTTGGAGCGTGCGGGGTTCGAGTTGATACTCGTTGCGCTCAGGCGGCCGACCGACGCAAAACGCCACCCCGTGCATGACGAGATCAAAGCGCCCGTCCACTATCTGCCGGAATATCTGCATGAAGAGCCGCTGCGCGTGGTCCGCTCGCTGTTTGCTCATCTGCTGCGGCCGGGCTTCTGGCGCGCGCTCGGATCGCTGGCTGCCGATATCCCCCGCGACTTTACGCGCAATCGCGTGCGCCGCTTCGGGCAAGCGCTCGTGCTGGCTGCCGAATGGCCGGAAGACGCGGGATGGTTGCATGCACATTTCGCGCACACGCCGGCATCGGTGACGCGCTATGCCAGTCAGCTTCGTAGCCTGCCCTGGAGCTGCTCAGCCCATGCCAAGGACATCTGGACTTCGGCGGACTGGGATCTGGCCGGCAAGCTTTCCTCGGCGCGCTGGACGGTCACTTGCACGAAAACCGGCTTCGACCGTCTGAAAGAACTCGCCAACGGCAAGTCGCCTGTGCATCTGAGCTACCATGGGCTGGACCTTGATCGCTTCGGCAGTTTCGGCGAGGCGCGGAAACAGCATGACGGCTCGGCGCCGGACGAACCGGTTGTAGTTCTGAGCGTCGGACGCGCCGTCGAAAAGAAAGGTTACGATACCTTGCTGGAGGCCCTTGCCCTCTTGCCTGGCGATTTGGCGTGGCGTTTCGAGCATATCGGCGGCGGCGAGGAACTGGAACGGCTCAAGGCGCTGGCGCAAAAGCTCGGTCTGGATGGTCGCGTCTCTTGGAAAGGCGCGCTTGCGCAGAAGGAGGTGCTTGAGCACTACCGCTGCGCCGACATCTTCGCCCTGGCCTGCAGGATCACCGCGAATGGCGACCGGGATGGTCTGCCGAATGTTCTGGTGGAGGCGGCTAGCCAGCGGCTTGCCTGCGTGTCGACCGATATTTCCGGGGTGCCGGAGCTTCTATCGCCGGATGAAACCGGGCTGCTGGTTCCGACGGAAAACCCAATTGCCCTGGCACAGGCGCTGGAGCGCCTGATCCGTGACCCCGTGCTGCGCGCCCGCCTCGGCGACGCCGCGGAGCGGCGCGTGCGCGGCAATTTCGATCACATAGCAAGCATTGGACAGCTCAAGGAACTGTTCGAGCGGGGGTGGCGGGCCGCCGGATGAAGCGACTGCGCGCTTTCTTCTATGTCCAGCACCTCCTCGGTATCGGCCATCTCGCGCGCGCCAGCCGCATTGCGACGGCTCTGGTCGATGACGGGTTTGACGTAACCGTGGTGACCGGCGGAGCGCCGATCGCGGGGTTTCCAGGACTGGGTGTAAAATCTGTAACCCTGCCACCCGTCACCTCCGGTGATGAAGGATTTTCCGCGCTTGTCGACCTGCAGGGCAAACCCATCGACGATGATTTCAAGAAATGCCGTTCAGAGATGCTGCTGCAGGCATTCTGCGATTGCAGGCCCGATATCGTCATTGTCGAGGCGTTTCCATTTGGACGCCGGCAGATGCGTTTCGAACTCCTGCCACTGATCGAGGCCATCGAAGCGAGGTCGCCCAGACCGCTGTTGGCGACGTCCGTCCGTGATATCCTTCAGGAGCGCGTCAAGCCGGGCCGAGACGAGGAAACGGTCGATCTCGTCAACAGGCATTTCGAGCTTGTCATGGTCCACGGCGATCCGGCTTTCGCAACCATCGACAAGACATTTCCACTGGCTGGGGCGATCAGGACCGAGGTCACCTACACAGGGCTCGTTGCCGCGCCGCCACCGCCCGCGGCCGCCGAGCGCTTCGACGTCTTGGTGTCGGTTGGCGGCGGGGCTGCCGGAAAGAGCCTTGTCAGCTCCACCATCGCGGCGGCGCTGAATGCCAGCAACGCTTGGAAATGGTGTTTGATCACCGGCCCGAACCTGCCGAAAGACGAGTTTGACGCGATCGCGCGCGATGCCACGCCGGGCCTGTCCATCTTCCGGTTCCGCGAGGATTTCGCCAGTCTGCTGACCGGCGCCCGCCTGTCAGTCTCGCAGGCGGGTTACAACACGGTCTGCGATGTCTTGCGCGCGGGTTGTCGCTCCCTGCTCGTTCCATTTGCGGCCGGAGGGGAAACCGAACAGACGGCACGCGCCCTGATGCTCGAGGAACTCGGTCTGGCAACGGTGCTGATGGAAAAGGACCTGACGCCTGAAGGTTTGGCGCAAGCGATCGAACAGGCGCTTGTGGGACCGACGCCATCCGCGCATCGTCTCGATCTGGAAGGCGCGCGTCGCTCGGCGCAAATCCTGCGCGAGCGATATCGAACATGGTCCCTAAAAGCGGTGCCCGATTCCGGAAAAGTTCATGATCAAACATCCGCTGGACGCTAAAGCGCGTCGCGATCTTTCAAATTCACTCCATGCGCTTTAGTTTTGATTTTGCGCATGTCTTTGTCCCGAAACCGGTTCCCACTTTCGGGAACCATGCTTTAGCGGCGTCGCGTGTGGTGAGATTTGTGCGATGCGGTTCAAGTCCTTGTTTTTATGTGTGTCGTTGTCCCATAAACGCTACGCCCTCTTGGGCGAAATGCCTCAAACAGTTCCAATCAGCATGAAGCGCGTATAATTTTTTGTCGGCAGCTCGCCGGAGAACCGCACCTCCCGTAGCGCCGCCATTGCTTCGAAGGCTGCAAGTGAAGCCACGCAATTGATGTGCGTTGGCTCGCTGAAATAATCGTTCGATTGCAGCAGTACATTCGCGCCCCGCGGAAGCAGAGCAAGCCAGGCGCGCAGATCGGCTATGTGTTCGCAGCTCGTATTGACCGTCAGGTCGGGCCGTCCGGCCGCATAGTCGAGTGCGTACATATCTGCCGTCAGCGCCCGGAACCGGTCACCGGCTTCCCGGTTGAGGGTCCGAGCGACCGGCGCGACTTCGGGATCGATGTCGATACTATCGACCGCCGCGATGTCGAAGCGGGCGTCGTTGAAAAGCATTGCCGGCAATACGCCGTACCACCCACCCAGAACCCATATGCGCCCGAACCGGCCGCCGCAGCTTTCGAACAGCCTGTCGAGCGCCCACATCTTGCAGGCGACCTGCTTGTGGTTGAAGGCGTTGGCGATATCGGCCTTCGGATGCTTGGCGATGACGCGCGCCAGCCCCGCCACGAGAGGGCAGTCGACATAGGCGGCAATTCCCCGCGTGAGATCCGAGGCTTGCTCGTGCCAGTCCATGCCGGCATTGCGTGGTTGCATGATATCCATCATATTCGTCTTGTATGTTGGGATCTCGGGCGACACAACGCAATCTTGCCTCCGGCAAGGCTGCTTGATTCGCGGACATAACTATGTTGCAAGCCGCTTCGCCATTGCCCGGTGCCGGAGAGAGCCGCTTGCATCTGTCCGGATCATCGGCATCCATCGACCAGCACCAGCCGCGCAGCCGCGGCCAGGTGCTTTCACAACCTGCTTCCTTCCACCTGAAATAGTCGCATGGAACCCAGCCTAGCCCGCTATATCTGGACGCACACCAGGAAGCAGCAGCTCTGGATATTGACGATCGTCCTGCTTTCGATGATCCCGTATTTCATGTCCTTCGACCTGCCGAAGCTGATCGTCAACGGCCCGATCCAAGGTAAGGGCTTCGAGCAGCCGGGCGCGACCCAGTCATTCATGAGGCTACACTATAACCTGCCGTTCATTGGAGAGGTGCAGTTCTTCTCCGGTTTTCAGCTCGACCGCACGGCGACGCTGTTTGCCCTCAGCGTTGTGTTCCTCTTGCTCGTCATCATAAACGGGCTGTTCAAATTATACATCAACACCTACAAGGGCCGCCTCGGCGAACGCATGCTGCGGCGTATCCGCTTCGACCTGGTCGATCGTGTGCTGCGGTTTCCGCCTATTTATTTCAAGCGGGTGAAATCCGCGGAGGTGGCGACCATGGTGAAGGACGAGGTGGAGCCGCTTGGCGGCTTCATCGGCGACGCCTTCCTGCAGCCGGTATTGCTCGGCGGCCAGGCGCTGACGGCCATGCTGTTCATCATGGTCCAGAACTTCTGGCTCGGAATGATAGCGGTTGTGATCGTGGCGATCCAGATCGTGCTCATCCCGCGAATGCGGCGGCGGCTGATCGTGCTCGGGCGCAAACGGCAGTTGACGGCGCGCGCGCTTTCGGGCCGGGTTGGCGAAATCGTCGACGGCATCGGCGCGGTTCACGTCCACGATACGTCAAACTACGAGCGCGCCGACATAGCTGCGCGGCTAGGGCTCATCTTCAAGATCCGCTTCGATCTTTACCAATGGAAATTCATGGTGAAGTTCCTCAACAATTTTCTCGCGCAGCTCACGCCCTTTCTATTCTACATGATCGGCGGATACCTGGTCATCCAGGGGCGGCTGGACGTCGGCCAGCTCGTGGCCGTGATCGGCGCCTACAAGGACCTGCCCGGACCGATGAAAGAACTGATCGACTGGGATCAGGATCGGCAGGATGTCCAGGTCAAGTATCAGCAGGTCGTTGAGCAGTTCACCGTCGAGGGTCTCATCGCGCCGAGAATCGGGGCATTGACGATCGACGATCCCGATCCGATGACCCGCCCGCTGTCGGCGATCAGTCTATCCATAGCAGACGATGGCGGTGCAATGCTCCTCGACCGTATCTCCCTCCAGGTCAAGCCCGGTGAGACGGTGGCGCTGGTCAGCACCGCAACAGGCGGAGCGGAGGCGCTTGCGGAAGCCTTCGCGCGGCTGAACTGGCCGACCAGCGGAAGGGTCGCTTCCGGCACCGACGACCTGCTTGAACTCCCGGAAGCAGTAACCGGGCGGCGCATGTCCTATGCCTCGTCGGATGTTTTCCTGTTCCAGGCAAGCCTGCGCGACAACCTGCTCTACGGATTGAAGCATGCGCCCCTGACATCGGTGCCTTATGACGGTGCCGCGGCAGAGCAGCAGCGCTGGAACATCGACGAGGCGCGCCGGTCGGGCAACCCCGATCTTGATATCCACAGCGACTGGATCAACTATGCTTCCGCCGGCGCGACTGGCCCGCACGACCTCTTTGAAGCCGTGCGGCGGGTGCTCGACGCGGTTGTTCTGTCACGCGACATTCTGGATCTCGGCTTGCGCTCTTCGGCCGACCTCACGCGTCACACGGAGCTTGCCAGGCGGATCGTCGAACTGCGTGCTGCGCTGCGAACCAGGCTGGAACGCGAAGGGCTGAGCGAACTGGTGGTTCCTTTCGAACCGGGCGCCTACAACAAGGAAGCAACGATCGGCCAAAACCTGCTCTTCGGCGCTGCCGCCGGCCCCGATCTGGCCGACAGGGCTCTCGCGGCCAATCCGTATTTTGCTTCCGTGCTGAGGCAAGCCGGCCTCGACCGCACGCTCTATGAAATGGGCATGGAGATCGCCCAACAGGCGATCGAGCTGTTTGCCGACCTGCCGCCCGATCACCAGTTCTTCCAGCAACTCGCCTTCATGAGCGCCGAGGAGATACCCGCCTACGAAACCTTGCTGCAACGGCTCAAGAACCGTCCGTATGAGGCGGTTTCGGAGAACGACCGCGCCATGATCGTCACCCTGAGCTTTGCCTATATCGAGCCCCGGCACCGCTTCGGCCTGCTCAGCGACGAGCTGATGAGCAAGATCGTCGCTGCACGCAACCGGTTCTATGAAAATCTGCCCCCCGAGCTGCAAAATGCGATCGAACGGTATGATCCTGCCAAATACATTGCCGCAGCCACCGTGATGGATAATGTCCTGTTCGGGCGTGTGGGCAACAACCATCCCGATGCGCCGGATCGCATTCGGTCCATCGTCTATGACATTGTTGACGAATTGGGGCTTTATGCCGAACTTCTGGATGTCGGCCTGGACTTCAACGTCGGCGCCGGCGGCAGGCGGCTGACGGGTGGACAGCGACAGAAGCTTGATGTCGCCCGGGCCCTGCTCAAGCGTCCCGATTTTCTCATTCTCAACCGCCCGCTGTCGGCGCTCGACCAGCGCATGCAGGATAAGGTGCTTCGAAACGTACTCGAGGAAGCCAGACGCGACGGCCATTCGCCGGCAATTGTGTGGGTCGTGACGAATCCGGCAATGGGGACGATGTTCGATCGCGTCGTCGTCTTCGATTCGGGTCAATTGGTGGAAGACGGAACACACGAGACACTTTTGGCAGGGAACGGTATCTTCAAGGAACTGGTGTCGTAGAGCGACCCGACATTCGGATGGGATCATTCTGCCGGTGGGAACTGATTTCAACTGAGCGTCCGTTGATCTAGTCTGGCAAACGCGAATTTTGAGGTTTGCGACAATGCTGCTCAAGGATGAAGTTGGAATGCTGCAACGCGTTCCCTTGTTCTCAGGCATCGAGCCGACGAAGCTCAAGCTGCTTGCGTTCACATCCGATCGCGTGAGCTACAGCGCCGGCCAGATCCTTTTCCGGCAAGGCGACGAGGGAGACGCGGCCTATGTCATCCTTTCAGGCACGGCGGATATTCTGGTCGATTCCGACAGCGGACCGATAAAAGTTGCCGAATTGCTGCCAAATTCGATTGTTGGCGAGATCGCCATATTGTGCAACAGCTCCCGCACCGCCACCGTCAGAGCGGCAAGTCCGCTGGAGGTCTTGAGAATCCGCAAGGATCATTTTCTGAGGCTTATGAAGGAGTTCCCGGAAATGACTATCGAGATATTGCGGGTTCTTGCCGATCGCCTGAGCCATACGACCGCGGATCTGATCGACGCACGAATCGCCAGATAACGAATGACGTGCGCTCAATCCTCGCCGTCGTGACGGCACTGGCCTCCTGCTGAGAATATCTTCCGGAGAAACCCGTCTCGCCTAGCAGCAGTTGTTTGGCTACGATGGGCGACGGGGACTGCGAAGGGCTAGCATGGACGACGACGTTTTCCTGGTCAGATTTTGGGGCGTGCGCGGCAGCATTTCGGTATCGGGGCCAGAATTCTCTCGCTATGGCGGCAACACAATCTGCATTGAGATGCGGTGCGGCAAGCATACGCTTCTGTTCGACGCGGGCTCCGGCATACGGCCTGCCGGCTGGGAGCTTCGGGCGTCGGGCGTGAACGATTTCGACTTGCTTTTTACCCATTGCCATTACGATCACATCATCGGCCTGCCGGCTTTTGCGCCGATCTATGACCGGAGCGTCAAGGTTACGCTTTGGTCCGGGCATCTCGCAGGACGCATGACGACCCGGCAGATGGTCGATGAGTTCATGCAGCCGCCGTGGTTTCCGGTGAAACTGGACGTCTGCAAGGCAAGCCTCGACTACCGCGATTTCGTATCCGGGGACGTGCTTCGGCCGCGCGAAGGGGTGGTGGTCCGAACCGGCAGTCTTTTCCATCCAGGCGGCTGCATAGGCTACCGGGTCGAATGGGGCGGCCGCGTCGTGGCGGTGATCACAGACACTGAGCACGAGCCGGACAAACTCGATCAGGCGGTGCTCGACCTGATCGAAGATGCCGACCTCGTCATTTACGACTGCACCTACACCGAGGAGGAAATGGAACGCCGCCGCGGTAACGGGCACTCGACCTGGCAACAGGGCGTCAAGCTCTGCGATGCGGCCGGTGCACGGGGGCTTGCGCTGATTCACCACGATCCGACCCGCACCGACGAGGAACTGGACGAGATCGAGAAACTGGCCAAAGGCAGGTTTGCCGGCGCTTTTGCCGCACGGGATGGCCAGACGCTCAAGTTTCCAGTCTCATTGCGCAAAAAGCGCTGAGCTATTTGCCTCTATCTCCTTGTTTTGACGCAATTCCGAACGGAAAACCGCTCACACTTTTCCTGGAATTGCTCTACTCGCGCTGCGCCCGATCAATGTCCTGATCGGAAGCCATGCGCAGGCTTCAGTCTGTGCGGTGACTGTGAACAGCCGTTCGAGGAAAAGCCAGGCCGATTCATCATGTACGAGATGGTGGGTGAGCAGGCCGACCGGCTCGCCGCCGTCGCGCCGCAATTGCGCGATGATAGCCTGAACCAACAGGTCATGATCGCGGCAGCCGCGCGTGCCATGCCAATCCATGATGTCGACATTGCTGTTGACGACCGCCAGTGAAGCCGGCTTCGGCGGCCCATAGACCGACAATGCCGCAAATCCTATCGATCCAAGGTCGGATACCAAGCCGGCGTCGATCCTGTTCCAGGGTGGCACCAGCATCGGAACGGCACGTGCGCCGTGCAGGCCGGTCACGTGCGACAGCCCGCGAGCCAGATCATCGAGCACCGCCTCGCGCGGCCGATGCGCGCCGAGCTCCTGCTTTTTCTGGTCCTCGGGCGCATGATTTCGGTGCGCCCAGCCATGGGTGGCGACCGTGGCATGCGGCGCCTCGTCAAGCCGGACGACAAGCTTCTCATCAGTCAGCGCCGGAATGACGGCCAGAGTGACCGGAACCGCGAATTCAGCGGTGAGGGCGAGCAGCCGATCAAGCGCAGGCGTCGGATCCACGGCGTCATCGTCGCGAAGCCAGAACTCTGCCTTACGGTCCGCCCGTTGCCGGCACGCCAGTTCTTCCACCAGGGGCTGCCAGATCTGATCGGATGTCATGAAACCGGGATCTTCGCAAGAAGTTCGGCCAGACGCGCCACTGCAGCACCGAGGGAACGTTCTTCGAGGATGAAACGTCTGGCTTCCGCGGCCATGACGGTTCTTTCGTCGTTACCAGCCAGAAGCCTTTCAATGGCGGAAGCGAACGCCGCCACATCGCCCGGCGGGGTGAGAAGCCCGGTGCGGCCATGCCGCACGACCTCCGGAACGCCGGCGATGTCCTGAGCCACCACCGGGAGGCCGGCGGCCTGCGCTTCAAGATAGGCAACGCCATAGGCCTCGCCGCAACCCGGCCAGACGTAAATTCCCCCACTGTAGAGGACATCCGGCACGGCGGCTGGCTCGATCGCGCCAAGCCATTCGATACGGTCGGCCGGCAAGCCGGCGAATTGCGCTTTGACCTCGTCGCGGGCAGGCCCGTCCCCGACAACCGACATGGTCCAGGGCAGATGGCCGATCGGACGGAGCGCTTGCGCCAGCATGCGATAGCTTTCGGCTTTGTCGCCCGGGCGCATCATGGCGACGGTAACGAGGCGCGTCGGACAACCCCGTGCCGGCGTTTCCCGGAACAGCGATGTGTCGATGAAGGGCGAAAGCATACCGAGAGCGGCGCCGGGAAGCGCCTCTGTCAGTCCCTGACGATCCCTTTGCGTGAAGCAGATGTTCAGCGCTGCCTGTTCGACGGCTCGCATCACCAACGCTTGCGTGTCGGCCCACAAACCGGCGTTGCGCCGCCTCGAATAGGAGGCTTCCGCAGTCACATAGGGGACAGCGAAGGCCGACGCCAGTTCGGGCCCGATCAGGTCGGGCGCCTTGTAATAGGGATGATAGCAGAACCAGAGATCGGGCTTGCCGTTACGATCCCAAAGCTTGGTCAACCGCGCGGCTTCCTCTCGGGCCGCGATCTTGAGCGCATCGAAACTTTTCGATTCCGGCTCGCGTAGATAGAAGCGCAATTCGGATGCCAGTTCGACGCTATGCCCTCCATGCTCCAGCGCCTTGACCAGCATCCGTGCCATCTGGCGGTCGCCGGAGGCAACGGGATCGTTGGGCGACTTCAGCGGCGCGTAGAAGGCAATTCGCATCGCCAGACCCTATCATCGGAAAGCCGGTGCAAGTCAATTTTTCGAAGCATGATCGACATCACCTTCAAGCAGTGGGAATGTGCTATCTGACGCTCATGGAAACAGCTGCCGCGCCCGACCCGTTTGTCGCTTCTTTGCCGGTCTTCGCAAAGTTCGAAAGCGTTGCCGATATCGATAACTATCGTCCCATCCCGGATGGCTGGGCGCTGGCCACCGCCGATATCGTCGGCTCGACCAAGGCGATCGGGGCTGGGCGCTATAAAACCGTCAATATGGCCGGCGCCAGCGTCATTTCGGCGCTGCTCAATGCGCTGGGTCGGCAAGATCTTCCCTTTGTCTTCGGCGGCGACGGCGCGCTCGTGGCGTTTCCGGGCTCGGCGCTGGCGGTCACCCGCAACGCGCTGGCGGCTGTGCAGAGATGGGTGGCGGACGAACTGGACCTGACCTTGCGCGCCGCAATCGTGCCGATAGAAGATATAAGAGCGCAAGGCCTCGACGTTCGGGTGGCGAGGTTCCGGGCCTCCGAAGCGGTCTTCTATGCCATGTTCGCCGGCGGCGGCGGCAGTTGGGCGGAAGCCGAGATGAAGGCGGGGCGCTACCGCATCGATCCAGCGCCGGCCGGCGCACGTCCGGATCTGACCGGTCTCTCCTGCCGCTGGAACCCGATCGAAGCCCGGCATGGCGAAATCGTCTCGATCATAGCCATACCGGGGGTATCGCGCGACTTGCGCGGTTTTCAGTTTCTGGCTTCCGACATCATCGCCCTTGCCGGCAGGCAGGAACGCGACGGCCACCCGGTGCCGGTGAACGGGCCGGACTACAGTCTACTGCCCGCCGGTCTCGATATCGAGGCGCGGGCCACGGCGCCGGCAGGACGGCGGTGGCTGGCGAAGCTGTGGGTAGTGTTCCTGATGACGCTTACGGCTGTCACCGATCGATTTGGCTGGACGATCGGCAGTTTCGATCCGAAGGTCTACAAGCGCGACGTGGCAAGCAATTCGGATTTCCGGAAGTTCGACGACGGCTTGAAAATGACCATCGATGTTGACGCGGATGTGTTGCAACGGATCGAGAACCGGCTGAAACAGGCGGAAGAGGCGGGCATCTGCAACTATGGCCTGCACCGCCAGAAATCGGCCTTGATGACATGCCTCGTCGCCTCGCCGCTGCAGCGCGATCATATTCACTTCATCGATGGCGCCGCCGGCGGTTATGCGATGGCGGCCGCAAGCCTGAAGGGGAAGGTGCCGGTCTAACGGCTTGCGGAAATCGATTCTCCGCAAAATGCTTCGGCCATGATTCCTAGAGCAATTCCAGGAAAAGTGTGTAACGGTTTTCCGTCCGGAATTGCGTAGAAACAAATAGTTAGAGCAGTTCGCCGTTTCCGTGAAACGGTGAACTGCTCTAGGACCATAGTGAGCCTCGCCATGCGAGCGGATAGTCTGTCTGGATTGACGGGAAGGCAGATTTTTGGACGCCTCGCGATCGACATGTGATCGTCTTCTGAACCGCGTCTGGGCCAGCGAATTTTTTGCCTGATGATTGTGATTGCACTCCGTCGACAGCCTCGCCACATAACGCTCCAGAAGATAGATGCAGTTACGTCTGCTTCCTGCAAGGACAGTCATTCGGGAATTCTTCGCCGGCATTTGCCGCCGAAGCCGGGTTAATTGACTTTGAGGGGGTGGCGGGTCAAAGGAGAATGGCTCGTCTTCGACGGGTTTGGAGATCGCATGAGCACAGCGCAAGCAGAAATTTCCACCATTCTGATGGATAAGGTTGCCGATTGGCTGAACCAATCGGCTCTGGCGGGCAACGACCTGGAAACATTGGTAAAAGGCTTTTGCGAACGGCTGGCTGCTGCCGGCCTGCCGCTGAAGCGGGTGCATTTGAGCTTTTCGATGCTTCATCCGCTTTATGATGCGCTTGGCTTCACCTGGGTTCGCGGCAAGGGCATGGAAGTGGAAGGCTTCCGCCATAAGGCCGGCTTGCCGTCTGAAAGATTCCTGACCAGCCCATACTACCATCTGCTCAGCAACAAGCTCGAGCATCTGCGACGCCGGCTCGACCCATCGGTGCCATCGGAGTTTCCTGTTTTCGATGACCTCCGGCTTATGGGCATCACCGATTACATGGCTTTCGTCCTTCCCTTCAGCGGCAACACCAGTCAGGGCATGATGGGGTCCTGGTCCACCGACAGTGCTGCCGGCTTCAGTGACAGCATGATTTCGGCGCTGCTGCGCATCCAGAGCCATCTCGCCATCGCAACCAAGATGGCGGTGCTCACCAAGCTCGCCGACAACATGATGACCACTTATCTCGGCGGCGACGCCGGCAGGCGCGTGCTTGACGGTCAGATCAAGCGCGGCGAGGGCGATACGATCCGGGCCGCACTGGTCATGGGCGACATGCGCGGGTCGTCAAGGCTTGCCGAAACCTCGGGCCGCGAAATCTATATCGATACGCTGAACCAGTTTTTCGACGCCGTTGCTGCACCTTTCAATCGCAAAGGCGGGCAGATCATGAGTTTCATCGGGGATGGCTTCATTGCCGTCTACCCTTGCGAAAGGCATCGCTCGCAGTCCGAGACCGCCTGCCAGGCTGCTCTTGCGGCAGCGCACAAGGCCACGGCGCGCATGGTGGATCTCAATCTGCGCAGAAAGGAAGAGGGGTTATCCGACATAAAATTTGGTATCGGTCTGCATGTCGGCAATGTGATGTTCGGCAATGTCGGGCTTACCGACCGGCTCACATTCTCTGTCTTCGGCTCGGCTGTAAACGAGGTTCAGCGCCTCCAGATCCTGACCAAGAAATATCCGCACAGCGTTCTCGCCAGCAAAGACTTCGCCAGCTATTGTGGTGCCAACAGTTGGCTGACGCTCGGCAACGAGGAACTGCCTGGCATCAAGCAGAAGCTGACGGTGCTTTCACCCGATCTATCGGGCGCTCTCGCACTCGATGAAGACGGTGCGCTGGAGCCGATTTACGACCGAATGTCGGATGCCGAGCGGGTCATGCTGCTTCATCGCGATGCCTCGCGGCTATCGGCGGGCGACCGGAGGAAGCTCCAGTAACCGCCATCACCTGACCCGAACGCGCGGTAGGCGGTCTAGTCGCCGGTTCCGCCACCGGCGACCGTTGCGAATCCAAGTTGCTCTAGGCTGGCAATGCGCTAGTCTCGCTTTCTGGACTTGCCAGAGTGGGGCTGGGGTAGAATGAATTCGGGAGTTGATCTGCTGCGGATCGAAGATGTTGGCATCTCTTTTGCCATCATCGGGGGACCGCTGCATGCCGTCAGGCGCGCAAATCTTCGCGTCCTGCCCGGCAAGGTTACCGCGCTTGTGGGCGAGTCAGGTTCCGGAAAATCGGTCCTCAGCCAGGCGGTGATGGGCATTTTGCCAAGCTCAGCCCATGTTCGCGGCCGTATTCTGTTTTCCGATCCTGAAAAGCCCGGCACGACGCAGGATATCCTGCAGATGCCGCGTGATGGACCCGAAATCCGGGCGTTGAGAGGCAGCCGCATCGGCAAGATCTTTCAGGAGCCGATGACATCGCTATCGCCACTGCACACCATCGGCAATCAGGTTAGCGAATCCCTGCAGATTCATTCGCCTATGGCTCGGGCGGAGCGCAAGGCGCAGACCGAGGAAATGCTCAGCCTTGTCGGCTTTCCCAATCCCAAACGCGCCTATCACATGTATCCCTTTGAACTTTCAGGAGGATTGCGTCAGCGCGCCATGATCGCCATGGCGCTTATCTGCCGGCCGGCCCTGTTGATCGCCGACGAGCCGACGACGGCGTTGGACGTCACCATCCAGGCGCAAATCCTGCAATTGCTGCGCGGGCTTCAGACCAAGCTGAACATGGCGATGCTGCTAATCACGCACGATCTCGGCGTGGTCGCCAATGTCGCCGACGAGGTGGTGGTCATCTACCATGGAGAGATCATGGAAGCGGGACCTGTCGAGGCGATTTTCCGCCGGCCAGGCCACCCTTACCTGAAGGGCCTGATGGCAGCCGTTCCGCATTTCGACCTGAAGCCTGGCGAAAGGCTGAAGGCGCTCCGTGAGGTGCCGGTGAATGTCGGGAACCTGCTCGGCAAGCAGACGGCGCCGGCATCGAAGGGACCGGACGACATCCTGCTGTCGGTCAGGGATCTGAAAAAGGTCTTCACCATCCACAAGTCCGGATGGTTCGGCGGGGATCATCAAACCACTGTTCGCGCCGTGGACGGTGTGAGCTTCGATATCAGGCGGGGTGAGTGCCTGGGCCTGGTCGGCGAAAGCGGCTCCGGCAAAACCACCGTCAGCAAGATCCTCATGCGGGCTGTCACCCCCAACGGCGGCTCTGTGATCTTCAACGGCCGCGATGGAGCGATCGACGTCTTGCAAGGCGACGGAGACGCCCTGCGTATGCTGCGCGCGAAAATCCAGATGGTCTTCCAGGATCCGGTTTCATCGCTTTCACCTCGCATGACGGTAGAGAACATCTTGAGCGAGCCGCTGGAAATCCATCAACGTGGCAATGCCGCGTCCCGTCTCGCCACGGTCAAGAGCCTGATGCAGGCAATCGGTCTCGATCCGCGCTTCATCAAGCGCTATCCGCACAGTTTCTCCGGCGGGCAGCGTCAGCGTATCGGCATCGCGCGCGCGTTGGCGCTGGGACCTGAACTGCTGATCTGCGACGAGCCGGTTTCGGCGCTCGATGTCTCTGTCCAGGCGCAGATCCTGAACCTTCTGAAGGACCTGCAGAAGGAACTGGGCCTGACCTATCTGTTCATATCCCACAATCTGGCGGTGGTGGACTACATGGCAGACCGCATCGCGGTGATGTGCGGCGGGCGTATCGTCGAGCTTGCGCCGCGCGAAGTTCTGCTCAGGAAACCGGTCCACCCCTACACACGCTCGCTGGTCGCCGCAGTGCCTTTCCCAGACCTCGACAGGCCGATGGATTTCAACACGCTGAAGCTCATCGGCGCTTCCGACACCAGCGCATGGGGACCGCAATTCCGCGACGAGGGCGACGAGGACATGCTGTCGCCGCTCGATCTTGGCGGCGGCCACCTCGTGCTGGCCCGACGTTCGGCCGATGTCAGCGAGCTACGCCATTGATCAGCCGGCGCACAGTCCTTGGCTTCATGGCTTCGGCGTTTCTGCCGGGCACCTTGCGTGCCGGCGATCTGGAGCCGGAATTTCTTCAGCCGCAGCTGAAGGCCAGGGCGCTGCCGGCACTCGCCGAACGCCTGCCCAAGAGCCCGCGCACGTTGAATCTCGCTGCGATGGGCCGGCAGCCCGGCCGGTATGGCGGCACGCTGCGCACGATTATCGGCAGCCAGAAAGATATCCGGATGATGACGATCTACGGGTATGCTCGCCTGGTTGGTTATGACGAAAAGCTCAACATGCAGCCCGACATTCTCGAAAGTTTCGACGTAGCGGATGATCGCGTCTTCACTTTCAAGATACGGGAAGGACACAAATGGTCTGACGGTAGCCTGCTGACGCCAGAGGATTTTCGCTATTGCTGGGAAGATGTCTGGCTGAACGATGAGCTTTCGCAAGGCGGACTCGCCCCTGCCCTGCTGGCGGACGGCAAGCCGCCGCGCTTCGAGATCGTCGATCCTTTGACGGTCCGTTATAGTTGGGATGCGCCCAATCCCGACTTCCTGCCCAAGCTCGCTGCCGCTTCGCCGCTATCGCTCGTTCTGCCGGCCGCCTATCTCAAGCAGTTCCACAAAAAATACCAGGACCCATTCCGGCTCGCCGGCCTGATGAAGGAGAACCGGGTCCAGAAATGGACGCTCCTGCATATCCGCATGTCGCGGCAGTATCGCCCGGAGAATCCGGATCTGCCGACGCTCGATCCCTGGCGGAACCGGACCAAGCCGCCGGCTGAGCAGTTCGTCTTCGAGCGGAACCCGTTCTTTCATCGAATAGACGAGAATGGCCGGCAACTTCCCTATGTTGACCGGATCGTCATGAATGTCAGCTCGTCGGCGATCATTTCCGCCAAGACCGGCGCGGGCGAGAGCGACCTGCAATGCATGGGAATTGATTTCAGCGATTACGCCTTCCTGAAGGATGCGGAGAAGCGCTACCCGGTGAAGATGCATCTCTGGAAGCGCACACAGGGTTCGCGGCTGGCGCTGCTGCCCAATCTGAATTGTGCCGACCAGGTGTGGCGCGGCCTTCTTCGCGACGTGCGCGTGCGCCGCGCGCTTTCGCTCGCTGTGGACAGGCGCGAGATCAATCTGGCCGTCTTCTACGGATTGGCGCAGGAAAGTGCCGATACGGTCCTGCCGGAGAGCCCGCTCTACCGGCCGGAATTCGCGAAAGCCTGGGTCGCCCATGATCCGGACCAGGCCAATGCCCTGCTCGACGAGGTCGGGCTTAAGACGCGTGACGATGACGGCCTGCGGATACTTTCCGACGGGCGCCCGGCGCAGATCGTAGTGGAAACGGCCGGCGAAAGCACGCTGGAAACCGACGCGCTCGAACTCATCACCGATCACTGGCTCCAGATCGGCATCGCCCTGTTCATCCGGACTTCGCAGCGCGACATCTTCCGCAGCCGTGCGCTTGGCGGCCAGATCATGATGTCGATGTGGTCGGGCATCGACAATGGCGTGCCGACCGCCGACATGAACCCGTACCAGCTGGCCCCCACCATCGACGACCAGCTGCAATGGCCGCTCTGGGGCGCTCACTACTTGTCTCATGGCACGGTCGGTGAGGCGCCCGATCTTCCGCCTGTGGTCGAGTTGATGGCTTTACTCAAGCGCTGGAACGCATCGACCGAAGCCGCCGAGCGCGCCGAAATCTGGAATTCAATGCTGTCGATCTACACCGATCAGGTGTTTTCGATCGGCACGGTAAACGGAACGTATCAGCCGGTCCTGGCATCCTCGCGGCTTCGCAATCTGCCTGACAAGGCGCTCTACGGCTACGACCCGACCGCCTATTTCGGTGTCTACATGCCGGATACATTCTGGCTTGGAGAGTCCTGAGCGTGCTTCGATATATTGTCTGGCGCATCGCTGTGATGGTTCCAACGCTGCTGATCATATCGGCGCTGGTGTTCACGATCATCGAACTTCCCCCAGGCGACTACTTCGACAGCTATGTCGCCGAGCTTCGGGCTCAGGGCGAAGCGGTGGATTCCGATCGCATCGAGATGATGCGGAAGGAATATGGCTTCGACAAGCCGCCGGTCATTCGCTACTTCTACTGGGTCGGCGGGATGCTGCACGGCGATTTCGGCTATTCCTTCGAATATGAGTTGCCGGTTCGCGACGTCATCGGGGACCGAATGTGGCTGACCGTGATGGTTTCCTTCGTCACGATCGTCTTCACTTGGCTCATCGCCTTTCCGATCGGCATGTACTCCGCCACGCATCAGTACAGCTGGGGCGACTATGGCCTGACTTTCTTCGGCCTTCTCGGGCTTGCCATTCCGAACTTCATGCTGGCGCTGATCCTGATGTATTTCGCCAACATGTGGTTCGGCACGTCCATCGGCCATCTCATGGACCAGCAATATCTCGGCGAGCCGATGAGTTGGGCCAAGGCGAAGTCGATCCTCGCCCATCTCTGGATCCCGGTCTTGATCATCGGCACCGGCGGCACGGCAAGCATGATCCGGAGGCTGCGCGCCAATCTGCTCGACGAGCTTCACAAGCAATATGTCGTGACGGCTCGCGCCAAGGGCCTTCATCCCTTCAAGGCGCTGGTCAAATATCCGCTGCGCATGGCGCTCAATTTCTTCATTTCGGATATAGGCTCCATCCTGCCGGCCATCATCTCCGGCGCCGAAATCACGGCGATCGTGCTGTCTTTGGAAACGACCGGACCGATGCTGATCAAGGCGTTGCAAAGCCAGGACATGTATCTGGCAGGGTCGTTCCTGATGTTCCTCGCCTTCCTGACGGTCATCGGCGTCCTGATTTCCGACCTGGCGCTGGCGCTGCTTGATCCGCGAATTCGATTGCAGGGCGGCAGCACCAAATGAACACCCAATCGCCGCTGCCCGCGCCGGGTGCCCCGCTGCAACACTACGTTTCCATCGCGCCCTTTGACCTGGAGTCGGTCGAGGCGATGACGCCGGAGCAGTCGAAGGTCTTTCAGGCGTCGCAGTTGCGGCTGATGTGGTGGAAATTCCGGCGGCACCGGCTGGCTTTAATATCCGGCATATTCCTGGCGGCGCTTTATTTCGGGATACTGATATGCGAGTGGCTGGCGCCCTACAATCTACACACGCGCAACATGGACTACATCTATGCGCCGCCGCAGCGGGTGCACCTGTTCCACAACGGCCAGTTCGTCGGGCCCTTCGTCTATGGCCGCCAGATGATGCTGGATATGGACACGCTCAAGCGGAACTACGTCGACAAACAGGATGATGTTCAGCGGATCCGTTTCTTCTGCAAGGGAGACAGTTACCGGTTCTGGGGCCTGATCGAAGGTGACAGGCATTTTGTCTGCCCTGCCGAAAACGGCCAGCTCTTTCTGGCCGGCACTGACAGGCTGGGGCGCGATGTGCTCTCGCGCATCATCTATGGCGCACGCATTTCACTGACAATCGGCCTTGTCGGCATCAGTTTCAGCTTCCTGCTCGGCATAGTCATTGGAGGACTGGCCGGCTATCACGGCGGTATCTTCGACCTGATCGTTCAACGGATAATCGAAGTTCTGCAATCGATCCCCAGCATTCCGCTATGGATGACTCTGGCGGCGATCATGCCGATAACCTGGAGTCCGATTCTGATCTATTTCGGCATCACCGTCATTCTCGGGCTGCTCGACTGGACTGGACTGGCGCGGGCCGTGCGTTCAAAGCTTCTAGCCTTGCGGGAGGAGGATTACGTTCTGGCCGCGCAATTGATGGGTGCCAGCAGCAGCCGCATTATTCGGCGGCACCTCATTCCAGGCTTCATGTCGCATCTGATCGCTGCGGCGACGATCTCCATACCCGGCATGATCCTGGGCGAGACGGCGCTGAGCTTCCTCGGGCTCGGCCTGAGGGCGCCGATCACCAGCTGGGGCATTCTGCTCACCGAGGCCCGCAGCGTCAGCGTGATCGCGTTCTATCCATGGCTGCTCTTGCCGATCCTCCCCGTCATTCTCGTCATCCTGGCGTTCAACTTCCTTGGCGACGGCTTGCGGGACGCCGCAGACCCCTACAAATGAGATTGCTATTCCACTGCGCGGCGCGCCGGTAAGGTCCTTGTCGGCGGCCTGTTCGATTGTTGCAATGTTCATTGTTGGCCTCTATACGCGGCAAGACTCGATCGGGGTTAACGCGCCGTCCTCGGGTTTCAGCCGCCAAACGCTCTGGTCGGGGGCATTGCCGATTTCGTGGACCGGTTCAGGACATACAATCGCATATGAGTCGCCTCGACAGTTTCATCCGCAGGATGACGGCACAGCGCGACATTCTCGATCAAGTCTGCGCAGAAGTGGCGAAGATGGAGGGGCCGGTGATCGAGTTCGGCCTCGGCAATGGACGGACGTTCCACCATCTGCGCGAGCGCTTGCCTGGACGCCGGATCGTAGCGTTCGACCGCGCGCTTGCCGCACACGCCAGCTCAATTCCCGAGCCTGAAAACCTCGTGCTCGGCGAAATACGCGAGACGGCGACCAGGTTCATCGGCATCGATGCCGCTCTTGTTCATGCCGACATCGGCACCGGTTATGAAGATCGCGATGCAGTGACCGCTACCTGGCTTCCCGATCTGACCGCGCGCCTGCTACGTGTCGGCGGCATCGCGGTCAGCGGCACGCCGCTCGATCACCCGCGGTTGCAACGCCTCCCGCCGCCGCCCTCGGTGCCCGCTGATCGCTATTTTATTTGTAGGCGCGTGTGAGAGGCCGAAACAACCCAAGACTTCAGGGGATGGTGTAGACTGCTATCTCCCGATCAATGCCGCGCAATGAGACCTCGTGGGCCACGGGCGTCAGCGCGTTCCTTTGCAACAGATCGGCGGTGAGATTGTCGTCGACCACCGCACGAGTGGCGAAGATCGCCTGTGCGTTGGCAAGGTTCTGGACCCGCGAAGCGATGTTGACCGTCTGGCCGAAATAGTCCTGCCGCTCATTCATGGACACCGCGATGCAGGGGCCGGCATGGACTCCGATCTTGAGCAGCAGATCCTCGCGACCGCTCTTGTCGTTGAGCGCACGCATGGCATCGCGCATCCTGAGGGCCGCGGCAATCGCACGATCGGGCGTCGGGAAGGTCGCCATCACCGCATCACCGATCGTCTTCACCACCGCGCCTGCCTCCGCCGCGACGATCTCGTGCAGAACCTGGAAATGCTCGCGCACGAGATCGAAGGCTGAAAGGTCGCCCACCCGCTCGTAAAGCTCGGTCGATCCGCGCAGGTCGGTGAACAGGAAGGTCAGGCTGGTGATCTTCAGGCGCTGGTTGATGTCGAGCGTATCCGTGCGATAGAGATTGCGGAACGTCTGGTTGGTGAGCAGGCGCTTGGCGGTCAGGAAGGGCCGGCGTTTGCCCAGGAGATCATGCAATTCGTGGCCGGCGATGAAGACCGCCGGCAGCACGCGGGTGTCGGTCCTGTTTTCCAGCGAAATGCGCAACGGGCCGGGTTGCATCTCCAGCGTCTGGTTCTGAACATGGTCGCGATCGAAGACCAAGGAGAGGCTTCGGCGCTCCTTTGTTGGTTCGCCCTTCACGTCGATGAACTGCACTGAATGGGTGACCGGCTCGAAGACGATGATGAATTCGGATGGAAGCTGTACGGGCAGAACCGCCCTTTCACCGGGCGCAAGCTCGATATCCTCGAGCGAGAACGCTTCCATCGTTTTCGCGAAATCTTCTTCCGGCAGATCGACGCCCGACGCCCAGTAGATCTGGCGGAAATATTCCACCAACGGCAGTTCGTGTGGATTGTGCGCGGCAATCCTGCGCACGCGGGGACTGACGGTGAATGTCACCTCGACCATCTCGTCGAGGGTCGGCGAATAGCCCGTCGAGCACAGCGCGCAGGTGTATTCGTCCTTCTGCAGGGTTTTCAGCGTGGCGTTCGTGTCGAGCACGCCGCCACAGCCGGGGCATAGAACATTCCAGGAAATGTCGAAAATGCCCACCCGCGCCGCATGGAGGAAGGCGCTTATGGTGCGTTCCTCGTCGAGGCCATGCCTGCTGGCGAAGGCCGGCGCATTGATGCGGCAAAGCTCGCGGTCCTCGCCCTCCGCGATGGTTCGCCTGATCGCGTTGATTGCCTGTGGATCGACGTCGGTCGATTGCCGCAGAAGCGAGAACAGATCCTGAGCTTCGTTCATGGTGCAGGCTCCGGAAAATGCGCCCCGAGCGGTGTTGACCGGCCGGTACTCGGTCCGAGCGTTCCATCTTACTTCGAAACGGACCGTACGGCCATTCGAATGGATAAGTCTGATGACAGTTCAATTTCCGTTCGGCGGATTTTCACCGGCCGCAACCGGCACTATGATGGTCCCTAGGGCATTCATCTTTGGGGCTTCTCCCATGCCGACATCCGACAACCCGCCATTTCCCGCGGCCCTGCGGCTTTTCTCGGCGGTTGTCATCATCGTCCTGATCGTAGGCGCCGGCCTGTTTTTCGCGCCTGTGCTGGTCAAGCCGCGCTGGCCCTGGGCCGTCACGCCGTTCAATGCCCGCTTCCTCGGGGGCTTCTACACGGCCGAAATGGTGGTGATGGCGGCGCTGCTGCTCTGGAATCGCTGGTCGCCCGGCAGGCTCGTGCTCGTTATGGCCTTCATCTTCACCGTCATCGTGTCGGGGGCCTCGTTCGTCAATCTCGGCTATTTCAACTTCGAGCGCAAAGCGCCCTGGCTCTGGTTTTTGGTCTATCTGGGCTCGGTCGCTGTATCCGGGCTGTTCCTGTGGCGGACCAGGGCCCGTCCTTCTGCAAAAGGCGTGGCCTTAAATCCCGCATGGCGCGGTTACATGGCGGTGGAATCGGCGATCCTTGGGCTCTATGGCGTCGGCCTGCTGCTGTTCCCCCTGCCATTCAGCGGCTTCTGGCCATGGCCGATCGATGGCTTCCACGCTCAGGTCTACAGCGCCATTTTCCTCGCCGGTGCCGGCGGTACATATCTCGTCTGGAGAAGCGCGCCGCGCGAGGAACTGCTGGTGCTCGGCCTGGCGCAGTTTCTGGTTGGCCTGCTTGCCATCCTTGGCCTCGCCCTCACCGACGCTGCGGTGCACCGGATCGACTGGAGGGCGACCGGGACATTGTGCTGGCTCGCCCTTTTCGGGTGGATCGGCGTCAGCGGCGTCTTTAAACTCTACGCCGCCTCGCGGTATTTTAGCTCGCAATCGGCATCATAGGTTGCAGAGACCGCTGGATTTTCAGGTGCCGTCCGGTGCATCGTGCCGGGCCGATTGTCTTCGCCGGAACGCCATGACCAGCACGACCTCGCCATCCTCCGAGAAAATCCAGCCGCAGCTCCGGCCAGTCCGGCCAAGCGACGCGGAGGCGCTTTGCGCTATCTTCAACATGCCGGGCTTCCGCCGGGGCACGCTCAGGATGCCTTTCGAGATGGTGGAGCAGGTGGAGCGGCGCATCGCCAAGTCCGGCCAGGAGACCACCTGGATCGTTGCGGAATTGGACGGCAAGGTCGTCGGCCATGGCAGGCTGGTCGTGCAGGGTTCGCCGCGCCGTTCGCATGTCGGCGAGATCAATATCGGCCTTGACGATGCCTTTATCGGCAAGGGCATCGGCTCTGCCATACTTGGCGCGCTGCTTGACGTGGCCGACAACTGGCGCGCCCTGAAGCGGGTCGAATTGACCGTCTATGCCGACAACGAACCGGCCATCCGTCTCTACACAAGCCACGGCTTCGAGGTCGAAGGCCGGCATGTGAAGGCCGGTTTTACCGACGGGCAATACCACGACCTCCTGAGCATGGCCCGGCTGCGGTTCTGAGATCCGCTGTTTGGCCTTGGCTGTTTAGCCAATCCAACGAAACGATTCGTGACTGGTCATGGAGACCTCATTGGACACGGTCGATTTTGTCTCACACCATCTTGATCGAGTTGACGATCCATGTGTGGCCGGCCGCATTCAGCAAGTCTGGTCTCCCTTGGCGTTTGCACCGCAAGCGGCTAGACGGAACCAATGACCGCTGTCGTTGACCCTATCCCTACGCCTCCAGGGGAAATTCTGGCTGTGCTGTCGCTGCTCTGCCCGGAAGTCGTGCGTGACATCGAGCAGAACTGGAATGCACCGGTTTCCGATTACGCGCGCCATTTGTGGCGGCCGGTGGCAAAGCCCGCATCGGGCCCGGCGATCGCTGCACGCTCGATCCTGCGCGAAGTCCTGCATCGGCGCCTCGGTGCGATCATGCAGCCCGAAGAGATCGGCAAGGCCCTCGAAGAGTTCGAGCACAGACCGGTGATCCAGTCCGGCCTGCACTGCCTGCTTCTGATGGACCGGATCACCTTCGATGCCCTCTTGCTTGCCTGGCTCGGCGCGGTCGAAAACGGGCTGTCGGCCTTCTTGGGCTTCATGGGAACGACGATGACCATGGAGACAATTGGCCGGGAGGGGCCGGGATGGCTCGATGTCGGCGACGACAAGGTCAACCTGTTTGGCATGGGGCGCCACAAACTGTGCCGCAAAAGCGCCTGCGCGGCCGGTCCCGTCACTCTCAACAAGCGCGCGCTCGAAGCGGTGGGCGACGAAACGGATGCCAGCCGCTGGCTGGGCACACTGCTTGCCAGCCAAGACAAGGTGTTTGGAACCGCCGCCGAGGCGCTGACAGCCCTCAACGAAGATCTGGTCGCCGATTGGGATCGTTCCGGCATGGCTCTGCCGGTTTTCATCGATGATCGGCTCGCCGCGGCTGCCATGGCGCGGCATCTGGAATATGACGGCAGCCTTCTTTCCAGGCTGCTCTTTGAGCCCGCAAGGCGCCAGCGTCTCGAACGTGCCTTGCAAGAGGCCGCATCGGGCCCGTTTGGCAGATTCCTGCCCGATGCCACGGCCTATTTCTGGGGCATCCGCGAGGAGCGCGTGCGCAAGCTCGTCCTCGAGAACGGGTACCTGATCGAGCCTGACAGGCCACATGGTCTTTCCATCCCGTTCGAGCGGCCGCATCTCAAGCAGGCGCTGCTGGACGGCGTGCTGCTGCCGAACCTGTTCCTGATGTTCCTCGTACTCGCAATATTGCCGCGCGTGCGGGTTGTGGGCGGCCTGAGACAGATTGGCTATGTGGCGCTTTTCCACTCGATCCTGCTGGCTGCGCTAGACGAAAACGCGCCGGAAGAGCGCGATCTGGCTGCGGAGCTGCAGGTTCGGGAAAATGCCTGGGGCATGCGGGTCATCGATGAAAAGATCTCGGTCCGCGAGCAGCTTGCCGGCCTGCCGGAAGGGGCGCTCTTCCCGGAACTGCTCCGGCAATATCGTTTGCGGACATTTGCCGAGACGACCGACGACCTGAAACTGGTTCGCGAGGACGCCCGGTGGCGCAAGATCGGCCAGGCAGAGATCAAGGCGGCCTGAGCCTCGCTTCAGGCCTTATTTCAAGTTAGCGGCAATCAAACGGAAAATAGACGGTCGCGGAGAGACTATCGCGATCGGCTGCATTTCAAGGCCTGACCTGAGATGGCCTCACCGGTCATTGCACGATACCGGCCTTGCTGAGCCCATCCACCACGAGTTCGAAATCGGCAGGGTTCTTGTAGGGCAAGACTTTGCGACGGTAGTCCAGCGAATAGTCGGGATTGACGCGAAGCACCTCCTGCCATGCCGCGCGGGCCTCGGCGAAACGGCCCAGATGGCCGTAGCTGGCGGCCAGAAGCGCGCGCGAGACGTCGGTGACAGCGTTGCGAGCCAGCCGTTGCATCAAGAGGTCAACGGCCTCCTCGTACCTTCCTAGTTGAAACGAGGCCAAAGCCTGGAAGTGCAGAAGCACATCCGGAAAGTATGGATTCAAGGTCTTCGCCCGGCCGAAACTCTCGAGAGCCTCCTCGGATCTGCCCGAATAGTACAGCGCCTCGCCGAGGATGACGTGCCCTTCGGCGAAGTTCGGATTGAGGACTATCGCGCGCTCGGCCTCGTTGATGGCCCCATCGTGCCGTCGTGTGTACAGCTTGACGATAGCCAGCGCCCAGTGCGCCCAGGGATCGCTGTCATCCAGCGTTACCGCTCGCGTTGCGACCTCTTCCGCTTGCGCCATCGATTCCGGCGGCGACGCACTCCACCTGTTCAGGTAATCGAGTCCGTGCGTGAGGGCGAGGAAGGCGTGGGCAGAGGCAAACTCCGGATCCTGTTCGATGGCACGTTGCAAGAGGTCGCGGGCTGCGACGTTCGTCTCCTTCGTCAGCCGGTACCACAGCTCGCGGCCCCGCAGGAAACAGTCATACGCCTCGATGTTACGCGGGTGCTCGGGCGCCAGCCGCTGACGGTCACCCTCGGTCAGATTGAGCGCCAACGCACCGACGATCTGCTGCGTCACGTCGTCCTGCACGGCGAATATGTCGGTCAGGTCGCGATCGAACCGCTCCGCCCAAAGATGGCCGCCCGAGGTTGCATCGATGAGCTGCGCGGTGATGCGCACCCTGTTCCCCGACTTGCGTACGCTGCCCTCAAGTACATGCCGCACGCCGAGCTTCGTGCCCACCTCCTGCACATGGACGTTCTGGCCCTTGAAGGTGAACGACGAATTGCGTGCGATGACGAAGAGCTGCGACAGCTTGGACAGCGCCGTGATGATGTCTTCAGAGATGCCGTCGGCGAAGTAGTCCTGTTCGGCGTCACCGCTCATGTTGGCGAACGGCAGGACGGCGATCGACAGTTTCGGCGGCGCGGCCGTCGCGGGCCGGCTCGTCGCGGTTTCCAAGGTCGCGGCCGCCTTGGTTCCGGCGCCGACTTGCAGCGAATAGATCCGGATCGGCTCGGCGATGTTCTTGAGCTGTGTGCTGCCGAGATCGCTGACCGAGAGGTCGAGCCTCGCCTTGACCTGGCGATAGGCATCCTCGGACAGGCAGATGGCGCCGGGCGCCGCGACGCCCTCCAAACGCGAGGCGATGTTGACGCCGTCGCCCATCAGGTCGCCGTCGCTTTCTTCGACCACATCCCCCAGATGGATGCCTATCCTGAACTCGATGCGGCGGTCCTGCGGCACGCCGGCATTGCGCTCGACCATGCCATTTTGAACCTCAACGGCGCAGCGCACGGCATCCACCACGCTGCGAAACTCAACCAGCGCCCCATCCCCTGTGCGCTTGATCACCCGCCCGTGGTGCACTGCGATGGTCGGATCGATCAGGTCGCTGCGCAGCGCCCGCAATCTCGCCAAGGTACGATCTTCGTCCGCGCCCGCGAGCCGGCTGTATCCGACCACATCTGCAGCCAGGATTGCGACCAGCTTACGATTCTCGCTCATGGGTCCGTCACCTCGTCTCCACGATAGCAGGAGACGGAGGGTAAGAGGGAACTTTCGCAAACGACGGCCACGCAGCCGCCCCAATCGGCAGCGCTCTGCCACCGGATCCGCACGGATCGCTCGATGCTATTTGCGCTACCGCTTGCTGGTCGACGGTTATCGGTTCATCCTTGTGAATATTGCGGCCGTGAAGTGCGTAGCGGGATCACGCCGTCACGGCCCCAAGTGAGGTCTTGTTCCATGGACTGCTCGGGCTGCGGTTTCGAGGTTGAGGGCGGTTACGCCTTCTGTCCGAGGTGTGGCAGGCGCCAGCCCGTGCCATGCGCCAGTTGCGGCTACCTCTGCGCACCTGATTTCGAGTTCTGTCCGAAATGTGGGGCAAGCGTCGGCGCGCCGGGAAAAGCCGTCGAACGGCCCGCCCCGACACCAAGCCGGACCATTGTGCCGCCTTCTCGAACTCCGTCGCTGCTTCCGAACATCGAAAGCGAAGAAGGACTGCATCCCGTCTCTGACGCCGATCGCCGGACGGTAACGGTCCTGTTCGCCGACCTTTGCGGCTTCACTACACTCAGCGAGCAGCTCGACCCCGAGGTGATGCAAGCGCTGCAGAACGAACTGTTCAAGGAATTGACGGCGGCCGTGCGAAGCTTTGGTGGTTTCGTCGACAAATTCATCGGTGATGCACTGCTCGCTTTGTTCGGTGCGCCGGTCGCGCATGAGGACGATCCGGAACGTGCGCTTCGCGCCGCTCTCGACATGATCGCCCGGACGGCGCGGCTCGGCGAAAACGCCCCCCACTCCGGATCGCCTCTGTTACTTCACATCGGCATAAACACTGGTCCGGTCGTCACAGGCGGATTGGGCATCGGCACCGCCAAATCCTATTCGGTGACCGGCGACACGGTGAATACGGCGCAACGCCTGCAATCGCTGGCCGCACCGGGTCAGGTGCTGGTAGGCGAGCTCACTCACAGGCTGACCCGGCATGCCTTCTCTTACGAGCCGCTGGGTGATGTCGTGCTTCGCGGCAAGGCCGGCAGTGTTCTCGTCCATCGACTGGATGCGCCGCTAGCGGCGCCGCGCGCAGCGCGCGGACTCGAGGCGCTCGGCCTCAGCGCGCCGATGATAGGTCGTGATGCGGAACTCAATAGAATGCTGGCGAGCCTCGACCAGGCGTGCGGCGGCTCGGCCCAACTTGTCCGCCTCGTCGGAGAAGCCGGTATCGGGAAATCGCGGCTGGTGAAGGAGTTCGTAGCCCGCGTCGGCGACGAGGATCGTTTTCGCAACGTCGCCGTGCGGCAGGCCACGTGCTCACCGCTGGGCGAACAATCATTTGGCGCCTTGGGCGCAGTGGTGCGCAGCGCTGCCGGGATGATGCAAAACCACAATGGGGACGAAATGCGGGGGAAGCTCGCGGCCTTGCTTGCCGATCTCGGCCTGCAGGGCGAGGAGGCGCAGCGGCTGATGCCTTTGCTCTACCATGTGCTTGGCCTTGGCGACCCCGATGCCACCTTGCAGCATGTCGAGCCCGAGCAACTGCGGCGGCAAATTCTCTACGCGGTCCGCACAATCGTCGAACGGCGGCTTGCGTTGTCGCCGCTGTTGATCGTCGTCGAAGACCTGCATTGGGCCGACGCCGTGTCGCTCGAGGCACTGCGTTTCGTGATGGACAGGTTGGAACGCACGCGGTTGATGTTGTTGGTCACGCATCGTCCGGCGCCGGACAACGACCAGCTCGACTCAAGTCGGGTCAGTCACACAGCGCTCAGGCTTTCGCCGCTCAACCGCGAGGACGCACGCAGCCTTCTGGCGGCGCTTTTCGGCGAGAGCTGGGTAGATTCCGCAGGAAGGCTTCTCGACCAGATCCTCGAGCGCGCGGGCGGCAACCCCCTTTTTATAGAGGAGATCGTTCGCGGCCTTATCGATCGCGGTGTACTGATGCGCGAGGGCCAGCGATGGCGGACCGTGGCAGGCGATGTCGCAACCGGCATCCCCGCCACTATCCAGGCAATGTTGCTTGCTCGCGTCGACCGGCTGCCCCAGGAGGTGCGCCGGTTGGCCCAGGAAGCCGCGGTGATCGGCCCGCGCTTCGATGCCACGCTTCTGAAAGCCGTGACTGCCGACCCCGGCCGGCTGGAAGCCGGCTGCGAACTGCTTTGCGATGCGGAAATCATCGAGGAAGTTGCCGGATCAGGCTCGGTCTCGTCGCAAAGCTACCGCTTCACGCAAACATTGCTGCAGGACGTGATCTACCAGAATCTGCTGCTGCAGCGCCGGACCGACATCCACGGGCGGGTCGGTGCCGCCTTGGAGCAACTGTGCGGCGACAAGCCGGAACGGCTCGAGGATTTGACCGTGCTCGGTCATCATTTCGCACAGAGCGCCGAGCGGGAGAGGGGCGCGCAATACCTGCAGGCGGCGGGCGATCGCGCTCGCATGATATACGCCAATGATGACGCCCTTCGTTTCTACGAGCGAGCACTGACTGCGTTGGGCGCGATCGGGCAAACACCGCTCAAACTGGCAATTGCAGAGCGCATTGCCGATTTGAGCGGCCCGGCAGGCCGCCGCGAGATCGCGCATCACCACTACGAGACGGTGTTGCAGGCATACCGCGAGTCAGCCGATCGTGTCGCGTCGGCGCGGGTTTTGCGTAAGATCGGTCGGCTGCTCTGGGACGTCGGCAAGCGGGACAACGCAGAATCCCGCTACGCTGAAGCCGCAGCCCTCCTCGATGGAGCGGATGCCCCGATCGAGCAGGCGCATCTCTGGCAAGAACGTGGCCGACAGGCGTTTCGTAGCGGAGATCACGCTCTCGCGGCAAAATGGGCAGACGCGGCCCTGGATTGCGTACGCACTCTGACAACGGAGCATGTCTCCGAGGAAGGGCGTGACGCCACTCTTGTGACCGCCGAGGCACTCAACACCAAGGCTGTTGCGTTGGCTCGCCTTGGGCGAAACCGTGAAGCCGTTAGCCAGGTTGAGCGTAGCATTGAATTGGCCGAAGCCGCAGGTCTGCTGGGCGCGGCCTGCCGCGGCTACACCAATCTCGGCGTGCTTTACACGACCATCGATCCGGCAAAGGCGATGGAGGTCTGCCGGCGCGGTCTTGAAGTGGCGCGCCATATTGGTGATTTGGGTTTCCAGGCGCGCCTCCTGGCCAATCTGGCGGTCGCTTGTTGTACTTTTACGGATCGCTGCCCGACGGAGGGCGTGCCTGCTGCCGAGAAGGCCATCGAGATCGACCGGGCGCTCGACCAGCGCGAGCACCTGCCGGTGCCGTTGATCGTGCTTGGGCAGATCCACCAGTGCAACGGCCGTCCGGAACTGGCGGTTGGCTTGTTCCACGAAGCACTGGACGTAGCCCGCGAAACGGGCGAGCCCCAACTGCTGTTTCCGTGCTATGATGGTCTCGCAACGCTTAATCTCGACCTCGACAATCTGGCCGAGGCCGAACGCTACTTTTCCCTGGCGCAGGGTATATGCGCCCAGCACGGGCTCGACCCGGAAGCGCTTGTGGTGCTGCCTTTTCTCGACTAGCCGGGCGGGAGGTTGAAAATGTCCGCGCGTATTGACTTGTTACCGCTTCAACCGGGCGACCGTGCGCCGAACGTGGTGCTCGACGCCATTACCCAGGAAGGCAAGATCGCGCTTGACGACTTTCGCGGACAAAAGCCGGTGCTGGTTGGCCTGTTTCGAGGTCTGCATTGTGCGTTTTGCCGGCGCCATATCGCCGCCCAGGCGCGGCTCGATCCGGAGCTGCGTGAAAAGGGCGTGCAGAGCCTGACGGTGGTCAACACGCCGATCGAACGGGCGCGTCTCTATTTCCGCTACCACCCGATGCCGAATCTGCTTGCGGCCTCCGACCCTGAACGCGCTTCACATCGTGCCTTTGGACTGCCCAATCTCGAATTCACCCAAGACGAGACGAACTGGCCGTACAAGGTCTCGATGGCAGCGGCAAAGGATATGCGGGTCGACATACCAGGCGAGTTGCCCGGTCCAATGGATCCTTTTGCGGCCAGCGAATTCCTCGACAAGAAGGACAATTACGAAGTGACCGAAGCCGACGAGCAGATGATGGCGACGGGACACGGACAACTGATCGGTCAGTTCCTATTGGACCGGCAGGGGATCGTTCGCTGGAGCTTCACGGAGGTTCCAGAAGGTGGACGATATATGTTTGGGGCGGCGAGCCCGCAGGAGCTGATGTCGGCCGTGTCCCAAGTCGCCCAATAGACTTGCTAACGAGGTGACGGGCGGGACACGGAACGAAAAGCGGAACCGATTTGTCACAAAACTAGACATTGGCCTCGGCGAGCCTGAATGTACCGTTCTGGCAATGACCCGCATGCGCGTGCCAGCTCGCACCCTGCAGACAAGTTCACCGTTCATTCGAGCACGGCCTCGACACGGGCAACAAAGTCATCGAGCGAGCGATCCCCGCGAATCTCGATGCGCGGAAGGTCGATGGGATCGCAATCGAGGTCCGCCGGCCCGTGTTTGCCGCCGAAGCCGATCCGATAGCCGCATTCCTTGGCCAGCCGGCCAAGCCGTCGGTCGGTGACAGAGAAGGGTGCCGCGAACGCCGTGGTCGGCCGACCGGTCCACCGTTCGACGAACATGCGAGAGCGCAGGAGCTCGGCGGCCAAGTCAGAACTCGACAGACCATCGATCGCGCGATGCGTCGCCAGATGGCTTCCGAAGAACGCACCTTCGCCGGCGAGGCGTCGCACCGTCCCGGCGTCCATAAGCTGCGTCGGCGGACCGCTGTCGACGTCCCACTGTGCACTTTCACCTACCAAGTCCGTTACCAGGAACACCTCCGCGGTCATGTCGTTCGCGCGCAAGATCGGCCAGGCATAGTCGGCAAAATTCTGGAAGCCGTCATCGAATGTGATGAGCACCGGGCGGCCAGCGAAAAGTTGACGGTTGGCGATGGACCATCCCAACTGCTCGGACGTGATCGCGTGAAAGCCATTGGCGCGCAGCCACGCCATCTGGCTGCCGAATGCGGCGGGCGTGAGCCGAAAACGGGCGAGCGAGGCCGGACCATCATCGGCGACGCCGTGATACATGAGGACAGGCATACGCTGCCGCCGCTCGCTGCGCGCGACGTCGCGGCGCAAGGCCCGTGCCCCGCCCCAGACGATATTTCGCGCGACTCCAATACCGATGGGCGCGCGGATTGGCACATGATCGATCACCGGTTCCGTAGCCACGTCGTCTGGTGACAGGCGGCGGAAGCGATCTATGCGATAGAGCTCGGTCTGGATCGATTGCTCGAGGACGAGACCTTCGGTCGCTGCCAGCGTCTCCGAGATCGCTTGTGCACCGAAAGTGTTCCAGTCGAAGCCCGTCCTTTCGACATTGTCACGGAGCACGAATGCGTGTGCGCTGACGAAACTGCCGCCAGGCGTCAACGCCGCAACGATTTTTTTGGCGATGCGCTGCAACTCGGCGAGATCATCCAGATAGTAGAGCACTTCCGAACAGACGATCAGATCCATCTCGCCCGGCAGCGTGTCCGCAGAAAAATCCAGTACGCCGAACTCAACATTCGGCCGACCGCTGCATCGCGCGCGCGCCCGCCCGACGGCCACATCGGAGATGTCTGTTGCGGTCAAACGGCCCACTCGCGCCGCCAGATGCTGCGTGAAGTGGCCCTCCGCGCAGGCCAGCTCGAGCGCCCGTCCGATGGGACCGGCAGGCAGAATTTCGAGCTGCCGCTCATACTTTTCCTGCTCATAGGGCGAACGATAGTTCCAGGGATCCTCGGTCGCGAAACGGCGATTCCAGAACGACGTACGATCATTGTCGTGTCCATCCGCGGCTCGTGCGCGGCGCGGCGCTGCAAGACCCTCTGCAGGTTCGGCGCTCGACCGAACCAGCCGCCGCGCCTCCGCGGCCAATCGCGCGAGTTTGCCGAAGTGGCTGTCCCGATCAGGCCGGCGTCCCGCTATCGACAACGGTGCCTTGGCTGCAAACATGTCTGACTTGTCGGCACCGGCGCCCGTTTGCGGTGCAAGCCGCTCAGGGGGCACGAAATTCAGGGCCAACTCAATCCAATGACGCTTTGTCACTTTCCCGAGTGCGCCGAACTGCACGCGGGCCTCGATCTGGCCATCCATCATCAGATAAGCATAAATTCGATCGATTCCTTCCGGAAGCTCGGTCGAGGCCGGATTTCGAGCGTCGACGCGGATTCCAAGTGTCCGCGCCAGTCTGCGCGGCGCGGCAAGGTCGTCGAAGTCGAGAAGCATTTGCTCAAGGTGATACTGGACGCGGCGACCCGCTTCGGGATCGTTCCAGACCTTGCCGAGTTCAACGATCAACTCGGTGAGGGAGCCGCCGAACCTGTCCCACCTGGCAGCCAATTGCGCTGGCGCCGATAGGCTTCCTGCCATAAGGCCATCGAAGACCACCTTGGCGATCTCACCCGCCCACTTACGTCCTGCCGGGAGCGCGCGCAGGGACTGCGGGTCGATCGAGCGCGCGCCGCGGCCGCAATCCGACGCGGCGTTCCACAACGCGAACCACGCGAGTGCCTCGGAAGCAGGGCAGCCGTTCGCCTCGATCGCTCCATTGGCGTGTGCCGATGCTGGATGTTTGACCCTGGGATCAGGAGAAAAGCCACGGGCGATCACGATTTCCGCATCTGCCAGCATCCGCGTCGAATTGCGGGAGAGCGAGTTGGGGCTGACCCGATGGAAAGCGAGCGGCTCGTCGATCATCACCCAACGTTTGCCTAGACGCGCGAGGCGCTGCCACAGATCCCACTCCTCGCAAGTGCGCAGCGACACATCGAAACCGCCCAGCTCGTCAATTGTCTCCCGGTCGACCAGCAGCGCATGAGTGCGGATGGCACACCGGCGGGCGAATGTTTCGAAGGGCTGGATCGCAACTTCCGTCGAGATGCTCGACGGGGCGAGCTCGCCATCGGGCATCACGCGCCGAGAACCGCAATAGGCTGCCACTGCATCGGGAGCGCTTTTCAGTGCGGCCAGCATTTTCGCAAGGAAGCTGGCATCCACCCAATCGTCCGCATCCAGAAACATGAGCCAGTGGCCGCGTGCTGTCGAAATGCCGCTATTGCGCGCGCCGGCGGCGCTATGCACGCAAGAGCTCAACGTCCGAAATCGGGCATCGCGCTCCACATAACCGGCGATGATCGCGGGGGTGCGATCCGTGGAGGCGTCGTCGACGACGATCGCCTCCCAATCCAATATTTCCTGATCGAGAAGGCAATCGAGCGCGCGCGCCAGCGTTGCCTCCGCGTTGTGCGCAGGAACCACGATTGAAACCAAGGGATTATGCGCCACGCCGTCTTACCCGCTCCTGGTTCGAAAGTATGGCAAGAGGTCCCGAAACATAGCCGGCAATTTCCTGCCAACGGAAACGGTCCTCAGGGACGCTGCGCCCAAACAGTCTCCTGCGAACTCTCCCGAGATACCACAGCGGCTTCCATTTGAAAGCCCGGCTGTCCCGAAACCTGACAGTCCGGTGCCGGCCTCAAAGCTGTCTGTTTGGGGTGCGCCGCATGGCAGTCATTTCTAAGGTCCTGTCGATTCATCAAAAGTAGACATCGCTAATGCAAAGGTCGCAAGCAGCCTCGCGCCAATAACAGCCGTTGTCCCTGCATTCTCGAACAGCCATTCTCCGTCCGAAAGAAGAGCTTCCTTCCAGGGTTGGGCCCGCGTCGGAGGCCGACGGCCACAGTATACATCCGGGTGCGAGACAGTACCTGCGCCTCTAGGTCAAATATTTGCAATGCATCAAAGGACTATTATAAATTTATTTTTGATTCAGTAGATATAGCCTGGCATTACTCTTTTCGATAGTAGATTGCATCGAATGGTCAATTTGGATATCTGGTTATTTCCGCTATCAAAAGAGGTAAAGAGCGACATCAATCGGAGCTCGCGCATTTGTTGTTAGTCAGACAGGCGTACAAGCGACGCACGAATCGGCTCGAACCAACAGGATTTCGGCTTGCGGGTCGGGTATTTGTCTGACATAATTTCTGGCTTCCGAGTTTTGCACTGGGCAATTGGGGCATAGTGATGGCTAAGGAATCTTCGAGTGCCGCTTCTTCAGCAAATAAAGCGGACGCAAATCTGATAGGTAATGCAGAGGGAAACGGGCTGAACTTCATGGCGGGTCAGGCTCGCGAGGGTGGGCCCGGCGGTGACGCTCCAGGTGTCGACAAGATACGTGATCTGCTGTTCGGCAATCAGATGCAGGACTATGATCGCCGCTTCTCCAAGCTTGAAGAACGGTTCCTGCAGCGGTTCAAGGATGTCGAATCCGAGGCCAAGCGCAATCTTGAGACCTACGAGTCGAATGCCAAGAAGCAGGTTGACTCGCTGGCGACGCAGTTGCGGAACGAAAAAGATGCGCGGGCCGAGGCCGACAAGGAGATCGACCGCAATCTTCGCGATCAAAATCAGGCGCTTGAAAAGCAGGTGCGCGCTTTGTCTGATCAATTGAGCGAGCTCGAGCGCGAAATAGCGGATCGCATGAACAGAAGTGACCATTTGCTGCGCGAGGAAATCAAGCAAAAGAACGAAAGCGCTCAAATGCTGATGGAGAAGATCTTTTCCGACCTTAGCAACGTCAAGACCGACCGAAATCTTTTGGCCGGCCTGTTTGTCGAGGTCGCGAAATGTCTCAACCAGGATCCCGTCGGCAGCAAGGGCAATTCGGAGCGTGGCTGGAAAGCGAGTTGATCGGAAGTTGACGTCGAGCGTCGAACCAATCAGCCTTCCTCAAAAAGCAGCTTCGAACGATACCGGGATTGATCGCGAGGCTTTGGCCCGCCTTTTGGTGGAAATTGCCCGGAACGTCGATCCGGACAACCATGCTCTTTACGAAGGAGTTCCAGCCGCCGACCATCGGCTGGAAAGGCTCCGCCAGTTGCTCGTCGGCGGCGAAATCTCGGAGCTGTCACGCGTTACGCACCTGCTCGACGAACCCGAGCAGCTTGCGGCCGCTGTAGGGAACGTTCTCCCCGACGCGACCGCGCGCGCGTCCCATGCGCAACTCGGCGAGGCCCTTGCCCCGGCTGTCGAGAGGGCCGCGCAGCGGTCCATCCAGAAGAACCCGAACACGCTGACGGATATATTGTATCCGGTGTTTCTGCCGGCCATTCGCAAGTCGATCGGCGAAAAGATCGACCAGACCTTCCAGGCATTGAATGAGTCTCTAAGGCATATATTCACATGGCATGGGTTGAAGTGGAGGTTTGAAGCCTGGCGAACGGGGACAAGCTTCTCGGCAGTTGTTCTCAAGCATTCTCTTATCTATCGCGTGGAACATGTCTTTCTCATCAGTCGCGCCTCCGGGCTCCTGATTGCGCATGTAACTTCCCAAGACGCAACCAGCGAAGACCCTCAACTGATTTCCTCGATGCTGAGCGCGATCCAGGATTTTGTGAAGGACTCTTTCAAAGAGAAGGAAAATAGCGGCCTCGACACCATCCGGTTCGGGGAACTTCGCCTTTGGTCGGAAGTCGGACAGTTTGCGACCCTGGTTGCGGTGATCCGGGGAAATCCCCCGGAGGAACTGCATGAAGTCATCCGCGATGTACTGCTTCGCATCCATCAAGAATCCTCGCGGGCCCTGGAGCGGTTCGACGGCGACAGTTCCCAGTTGCCCGGCGTGGAGACGCAGTTGCAGACCTGCGTCGAGTTGCAGCACATGGATTCGAAAGAGGGATTTCCGTGGCTGGTGGTGACGGCGGTCCTGCTGGTTTTGATCGTGGCGGGCGGCTGGTTTTTTCTGTCCTGGCAATCCGCACACCGCTGGCAGACCTACCTGTCGCGGCTGACAGCCCAGCCGGGCATCGTCGTTTCGGACCAAAAAATCCGTGGCGGCGAGTTCTATGTCGCCGGGCTGAGGGACCCGCTCGCCGCCGACCCGCAGTCGCTGTTGTCGGGAACGGAGGTCGATCCCGCCCGCGTTCATTCAAACTGGCAGTTCTATCAGAGCCTCGAGCCGGAATTCGTGCTGAAGCGGCTGACGGCGTCGCTGGCGCCGCCGGATTCGGTACGACTCTCGGTCGTCGATGGTCGCATCGTCGCCGAGGGTGAGGCGACCACCACGTGGATCAACCGGGCGCGGGCCGCTGCCCAGCAGCTTTCGGCAGGCGGCCCGGTCTTCGACATCTCCGGGGTCCGCGATGTGAGCGCCGAGGAGCGCTGGCAGGCCTATGTGTCGCAACTGGAGACCCAGCCTGGCATCATCGTCGCCGATCAGAATGTGCGCGACGGCCAATTCTATATTACCGGCCTGAGAGACCCGCTTGCCGCCGACCCGCAGTCGCTGTTGGCCGGAACGCAGGTCGATCCCGCGCGTGTTCATGCAAGCTGGCAATTCTACCAGAGCCTTGAGCCACAGTTCGTGCTGAAGCGGCTGACGGCGTCGCTGGCGCCGCCGGATTCGGTGCGGCTTTCAGTAGTCAATGATCGCATCGTTGCCGAGGGTGAGGCCACCACCGCGTGGATCAACCGGGCGCGGGCGGCCGCCCAGCAGCTTTCAGCCGGCGGTCCGGTCTTCGACATCTCCGGGGTCCGCGATGTGAGCCCCGAGGAGCGCTGGCAGGCCTATGTGTCGCGACTGGAGACGCAGCCCGGCATCATCGTCGCCCAACAGAATGTGCGCGATGGCCAATTCTATATTACCGGTCTGAGAGACCCGCTTGCCGTCGACCCGCAGTCGCTGCTGTCCGGGACGCAGGTCGATCCCGCTCGCGTTCATGCAAGCTGGCAATTCTATCAGAGCCTCGAGCCGGAATTCGTGCTGAAGCGGCTGACGGCGTCGCTGTATCCGACGGATAAAGTGCGACTTTCGATCGTCAATGGCCGCATCGTTGCCGAGGGTGAGGCTCCCGACACCTGGATAGATCGGGCGCGCGCAGCGGCAAGACAGCTTTCAGCAGGTGGACCGGAGTTCGACATCTCCAAGGTTCGTGATGTGAGCCCCGATGCACGCGCGGCGGAGCATTGGCAGTATTATGTGTCGCGACTTGAGGCCCAACCGGGAATCATCGTCGCTCAACAAACGGCGAGGGGCGGACATTTCTACATTTCCGGTCTGAGAGACCCTCTTGCCGCCGACCCGCAAGCTCTGCTGTCCGGAACGGAGGTTGATCCTGCCCGCGTTCATTCACAGTGGCAATTCTATCAGAGTCTTGATCCGAAGTTCGTGGTGAAGCGGCTGACGGCGTCGCTGTCCCCGCCGAAATCGGTTCGGCTTTCGATCGTCCAGGGTCGCATCGTTGTCGTGGGCGAGGCACCTGCCGGCTGGATCAGCCGGGCGCAGGCCGCCGCCGACCAACTTTCGGCGGACGGAGTGGTTCTGGATGTCTCGCAGCTGCGCGAGCTGAACCTTGCAGAACTTAATCATTTGAGAGAGGCCATCCAGACGACCGATATTTTCTTCCCTTCCGGTAGAGTTGTCCCAGGACCGGAGCAGACGCCGGTGCTCGACAGATTGGCTGATCAGTTGAAGGAATTCGCCGAAAATGCCCGCAAGGCAGGCGTGACAGCGCGGTTCATGTTGACCGGCCATTCGGACACAACGGGCCGTGAGACGGCCAACGCGTCGATCAGCGCCGCCCGCGCCGAGACAGTTCGCGCGCTTCTCAACAAGCGCGGCGTCGCTCCGGAACTGCTGCTGGTTCGGGGCGCCGGCACCTTTGAGCCGGCGGTGCCCGAAAATGAAAATAGTCGAACTGGGAACTCCACCAATCGCCGGGTTTCGGTTACGGTGAACCTGGAGTAGTGCGGAGCCAGGATGCTGCAAAAAAAGATCTGCATGTTGGGCGGGTTCGCTGTCGGGAAGACGAGCCTGGTGCGCAGGTTCGTGCAAAGCATCTTCTCGGAAAACTACCTGACCACGGTGGGCGTGAAGATCGACAAGAAAAGCGTCGCGTTTCCGGATAAGACAGTGGACCTGATTTTGTGGGATCTGGCCGGCGAAGACGATATCGGCTCATTCCGCGTCAGCTATGTGCGAGGCGCGACCGGGCTCGTGCTTGTCGTCGATGGGACCCGGCCCTCTACTCTCGCCGTGGCGCTCACACTGCGCGAGCGGGTCCAGGCCGAATTCGGCGCTATGCCGTTCGTATTGCTGTTCAACAAATCCGATCTGGCCGATCGGTGGGCGATATCGGACGGTGAGATCGACGAACTGAAGCAACGTGGATGGCAAATCTATCTGACAAGCGCGCTTTCAGGCGAACATGTCGACGATGCGTTTCGTCAGCTTGCTTCGATGGTCGCCAAGTAGACCATGGCCAGATTGCCGAAAGAAGTCAGAAGCTGGATATACGATTTCTTCTCTAACGAGCGCTTTGCGGCCTATCTGAAAATCGATGCCCGGCAATGCATAGAAGAGAAGGGCGGCAACCTCGAACATTACGGGCTCTCGTTGCTTCGCAAAGGCGAGCTCGTTGCCGATCAGCTTGAATTCATGGAAGGGCTGCTGCCTTGCCCGGAGCTTCCATTTCATTTGCCCATGGTGGAACTGCCCGGCGGGCGTGTCGCAAACCTACATCTCTTTGACGACGGCGGCTCGGTGTGGCTGCTCTTTCTCGACGCCACTCCCGAACGCGACAACCAGCAGCGGCTTCAACAGAAGGCTTATGAAATGACGCTCCTGCAGGAGAGGGAGCGTCAACTCAATGCGAAGCTGCAATCGACGAACGAGGCATTGAGGGAGAGCCAGGAGGGTTTGTCGCGCGAATACCGGCGCGCCGAATCCCTGCTCCTCAACATTCTTCCGGCGTCGATCGCGGAGCGGCTGAAGGCGGACGAGCAAATTGCAGACAACCACGCGGAGGTCAGCGTGCTTTTTGCCGATATCGTCGGTTTTACGGAAAGAGCGCGGAGCGTCGGAGCCGTGACGACGCTCGCTATTCTAAATTACTTCTTCAAGACGGCGGATCTGCTCTCGGAACAATACGGCTGCGAAAAAATCAAGACCATCGGCGATTGTGTCATGGCCGTCGCTGGCCTGCCCACCGCGCGATCCGATCATGCAGAAGCCCTTGCGCACTATGCACTTGAACTCCGGGAGGCGGCCAGGCGTGAACGCTTCGCAGGAGAACCGCTGAGCCTCAGAATTGGAATTCACTCAGGACCGATCGTGGCGGGCGTCATAGGCAAAAGGCGGTTTGTCTATGACCTGTGGGGCGACACCGTTAATCTCGCCGCGCGCATTCAAAAGGCCGCGGAACCCGATGAAATCCGTATTTCGGATGCAACCCACCAATTGCTCGGACCGGATTTTGCTTGCGACCCACTCGGGGAAACGGAATTACGTGGCACCGGTCGTGTGCGAATGTGGCGGCTCCCGGCCTGATTTTGCCGGTTGGCAGTGTCGACCTTGGAGCGCTTTGCATCTCAAGCCAGTCAAACATCATCGTTTCGAATGTCCGCAGCGGTGCGCGAAGCAGTCGACCACCGGGCGAGCGCCGAAGGTCTGTCCTGGGTCAACTCAGGGAATCATCTCCTGAGATTCAACGTCGCCATCGTTCTTCTCTGCACCACAAGCGGACCTGCTGCTTCCGGCTCCAAATCGAGAGGAGCCGCGTTCAGAGTTCCCGATAGTCGAGTCCGATGTCGAGGATCGGGGCGCTGTGAGTCAACCAGCCGATGGAGATCAGGTCGACGCCGGTCGCGGCGATGGCCGGCGCCGACGCGGACGTTACCTGCCCGACGCCTCGGTGATCGCCCGGCCGGCTACCATGCCAACCGCCTGGCGCAGTTCAAGCCGACAGGCAAGGCGCCATCGAGCAATTCCAGGAAAAGTGTGTAACGGTTTTCCGTCCGGAATTGCGTAGAAACAAATAGTTAGAGCAGTTCGGCGTTTCCGTGAAACGGTGAACTGCTCTAGGTGGAGAGCGCGTTTTTCGAATCTGCACTGAATGGCAGTAAACATGTGCCCGCGTTCCAACCCAACGAGCAGCCCTGTCGCCAAGGTGACCCCAAGCTGGGCTGCGGGCGAACTCGCAATAGACTGTCGTTAGATAGGCTGCATATGCGCCCAACCGTCGGGATAGCGGCCGGTGTGGGTGTGCTTTCGTTTGGTCGCTTCGTGGCGAGGATCAGCTTTCCATCGCCTGACGTCCCGAAACATTCGCGATGAAAATCCGGAAAAAGACATGCGGGAGGTCGTCCGCGGTTGGCGAGGTACCCGGCTTCAGCGCGCCTGGCTCCCACCAGTCGGCATGTTTGCTGAGTAGGGCCCAGGCCTGATCCCGCTGGAGTTTGTGCCCGATCCGGTCGGGCAGTTCCTCATAGCGTCCATCGACGATCACGCTCTTCCAGGCTCTGCCTGAGCCGCGTTCGTCGACTTGGGCCGAGACCAGCGGATTGACGCGCATCCAATCGATCTTCTTGCCCAGCATCGAGAACGCGTAGAGATGATGATCCGAATGGGCGTAGTAGAGCGGCACGACGTATGGCTGTCCGTCTTTTGCGCAGGCCAAGCGAGCGAAGCGGTTGGCCGCCAGCAGCTTGGTGCATTCCAGGGTGGAAAGCGTACGGATGATCATTGGCGCGGCCTCCTATTCCTTCGCGTTGCTGCGTGCTTCTTTTGGTTCGCGTAGCCGGCGGACTTCGGATCGCTACGCCGGCCAGCACTTTGCATTCGAGCGGCATTATCCGGGATCGGATGACGAGACGTCAGATCGATCTCTTTGCCTTTCGCCCCTCACCCTCCTGCCTTTTGAACCAGCAGCGGAATGATCCGGTCGCTCTTGGCGACGGCAGGCCGGCCGGAGGTGGCATAGGGTATGCCGAGCGCGTCCCAGGTCTCGACCAGCGCGTCCTGCAGTTCGGCGATCAGCGCGTCGGAATGGAACGGCGTCGGCG
>NZ_JAVIJB010000030.1:0-83675 GCF_033977165.1 Mesorhizobium captivum | reverse complement strand
GGAGAAGGTGGATCGGCGCGCAGCGCCGAGACGGATGAGGGGTGTTCCAGCGGAGTGAGACGCTGGCTTTCACTGGAGCACCCCTCATCCGTCGCCTTCGGCGACACCTTCTCCCACAAGGGGAGAAGGGGGAGCCTCGCTACACCAGCGGCTTAAGCGCCACCCACAGCGCGCCGCCGATCAGCCCCAGAAAGATCAGCCAGCCGACCTGGTTGTTCGACTTGAACAGCTTCAGGCATTGATCCGGATCGTTGATGTCGAGCCGGATGATCTGGCGCGCCATATGCGCGCCGGCGGCGATCAGCCCGGCCAGCGCCGGCATCGGCACCTGCGCCGAGGCGAAGGCGATGGCGAAGCAGACGAGCGTGCCGCCATAGAGCCCGACCAGCCAGGTCTTGGTGTTGTCGCCGAACAGCCGGGCCGTCGAGCGCACGCCCACAATGGCGTCGTCTTCCTTGTCCTGATGCGCATAGATCGTGTCGTAGCCGATCACCCACAGGATCGAGCCGATATAGAGCATGATGGCCGGGCCATCGAGATCGCCGAACTCGACCGCCCATCCCATCAACGCGCCCCAGGAGAAGGCCAGCCCGAGCACGAATTGCGGCCAGTTGGTGATGCGTTTCATGAATGGATAGATCGCGACGATGGCGAGCGAGACGATGCCGAGCGGGATGGCAAAGCTGTTGAACTGCAAGAGCACCGCGAGCCCGACCAACGCCTGGATGATCAGGAACGCCCAGGCCTGGCGGCGCGTCATCTTGCCGGCCGGCAGCGGCCGCGAGCGGGTGCGCTCGACCTGGTTGTCGATGTCCTCGTCGACAATGTCGTTGTAGGTGCAGCCGGCCCCGCGCATGGCGACGGCGCCGACAAAGAACAGCAACAGGTACCAGGGCGCCGGCAACAGCGTCAGCAGCGGGTCCGTCGGGCGCGGATAGGCGCTTGCCGCAAGGGCGGCCGACCACCAGCAGGGCCATAAGAGCAATTGCCAGCCGATCGGCCGGTCCCAGCGCGCAAGCTGCGCGTAGGGCCACAGCCAGCGCGGCAGCACCCGGTAGACCCAATGGCCGCTCGGCGCGTCGGCGACGCGGCCCTGGTTTGCTTTGGACTGGATGGTTTCCATTGTGCTGGAGTGGTGGCAGCAGCGGCAGGCGGCGTCAAGCGGCCGCGTTGTCGCTCAAGCAGTGAAAACATCGTGACTGGCGAACCACGCTTTTGCGACCTCTATGAAGGCGAGTGCCGCCTTCGGCAGTCGCTGGCGCGTGTCGTGGGTCAGAATGATGCGTTGCATAGGAAGGGGGTCCGAGAGCGGTTTGCAGACCAGCGGCAGGCCGTCATAGCTTCGGTCGCCATGCGGCCTGGTGTAGCTGACGGCGACACCGAAGCCGTTGGCCACCATGGAGCGCTGCAGCTCGAATGAACTCGTCGATGACTGTGCGATGGGCGACAGGCCGCGGCTGAGGAAAAGATCGAGCATATGCTGCCAGCTGTGCGGCTGGTCGGTGCTGATCACCGGATGGGCGGCGAGATCCGCCAGGCTGACGGTCCGCTGGTCCGCCAGCACGTGGCCGGCCGGCAGCAGCGCGTGCGGCCGAAGCTCATGCAGAAGGACGCGCTTGAAATGCGCCGGCAGGCCGAGATCGTAGGTCAGGCCGAGATCGATGGCGCTGTCGGCCAGTCGTCGTCCGAGCGTCTCGAAGCTCTCGTCGCGGACAATGACGGTCACCGAGGGGCAGCGTTCCGAATACGAGCGGATCAGCGCCGGCGCGAAGTAGGGGGCTAGATCCTCGAAGCAGCCGAGCACAAGCTCGCCGCCGACATCGGCCTCGCGCGATCCGAGCGCGGCCAATTCATCCGCCTCGCCTAGAACCTGCCTGGCCTTGGCCACGGCGCTGCGGCCGAACGACGTCAGCGCGATGCCGCTCCCGCGCTGCCGCACGAACAGCTTTTGGCCGAGCGCATCCTCGACATTGTCGATCGCCACGGAGATCGAAGGCTGCGACACGTTCAGCGCCTTGGCGGCCATGGTGACGCTGCCGTAGCGCGCCACGGCGACGAGATAGCGCAACTGCGTGAGGGTCAAAGCCATAGAGTAAAACTATAAGTGAGATGAGAAGTTATTATTTTACCCGATATGGGGCGCTTGCGATAGTCGGCCATCAGCCCAAGGAGAGCGTGATGGCCAACGCAAAAATCGATGCCGGAACGATTGCAGACTACCAGCGCGACGGCGCTGTCTGCATCCGCGGCGCCTTCAAGGACTGGGTCGATGTCATCGCCGGCGGCATCGAGCGCAACATGCAGAACCGCAGCGCCACCGCCTCCGACATCGCCGGCGGCAAGGGCAGCTTCTTCGACGATTATTGCAACTGGGAGCGCATCCCGGAATTCGTCAGGATCGTACGCGAATCGCCGGCCGCCGAGCTCGCGGCAGCGGTCATGCAGTCGCGCAGCGCGCAATTCTTCCACGACCACGTTCTGGTCAAGGAGCCCGGCACGCAGAAGCCGACGCCCTGGCATCAGGATATTCCCTACTATTTCGTCGATGGCAGCCAGACGGTGAGCTTCTGGATCCCCATCGATCCGGTGAAGGAGGCCACGCTCCGGCTGATCGCCGGCTCGCATAAATGGGAAAAGATGGTCCTGCCGGTGCGCTGGCTGAACGACAGCAATTTCTATGCCGGCGAAGGCGACTATCTGCCGGTGCCCGATCCCGACAACGACCCTTCGATGAAAGTGCTTGAATGGGAGATGGAGCCGGGCGATGCCATCCTGTTCGACTTCCGCACCGCCCATGGCGCGCGCGGCAACTTGACCTCGGCCCGGCGCCGGGCGCTGTCGCTGCGCTGGGTCGGCGACGACGCGCATTATGTCGAGCGGCCGGGCCGCACCTCGCCGCCCTATCCTGGCCACGACATGAAGCCCGGCCAGAAACTGCGCGAGGACTGGTTCCCCGTCGTTTTCCGAAGCTAAGTCATCTTCCGGAGCTGACCAGGCCGGATCGGTTTCCTCTCGACCGGCAAACTTGCCCGATCATGTCTTGATGCGGGCCATGTTCCCGTGCGCATTTGCCACCAAATTGCCGAGACGCCTTGACCCGTCGCCCGCGGAGCAATAGCGGGTTCAGGGAGACGATCAGCAAGAGGTGGCCATGAACGTTCTTCTTCTCGGCTCGGGCGGCCGCGAACATGCGCTTGCCTGGAAGATCGCCGCCTCGCCGCTGCTTACCAAGCTCTATGCCTCGCCCGGCAATCCGGGTATCGGCAGCGTCGCCGAACTGGTCAAGCTGGATATGTCCGACCATTCCGCTGTGGCCGCCTTCTGCCAGGAAAAGAAGATCGATCTCGTCGTGGTCGGTCCGGAAGGCCCGCTGGTGGCCGGCATCGCCGACGACCTGCGCGCCTGGGGCATCCGCGTCTTCGGTCCGTCGAAGGCGGCGGCGCGGCTCGAGGGCTCGAAAGGCTTCACCAAGGACCTTTGCGCGAAATTCAACATCCCGACCGCCGCCTACGGCCGCTTCGGCGACCTCGCCTCGGCCAAGGCCTATGTCGAGAAGACGGGCGCGCCGATCGTTATCAAGGCCGATGGGCTCGCCGCCGGCAAGGGCGTTACCATCGCCATGACGCTGGAGGAGGCGCTCGCCGCGCTAGAGGCCTGTTTCGAAGGCGCTTTTGGCACCGCCGGCGCGGAGGTGGTCGTCGAGGAATATCTGACCGGCGAGGAGGCGAGCTTCTTCTGCCTCTGCGATGGCGCCACAGCGCTACCCTTCGGCACCGCGCAGGACCACAAGCGCGTCGGCGATGGCGATACCGGCCCGAACACCGGCGGCATGGGCGCCTATTCGCCGGCGCCGGTGATGACGGCGGAAATGACCGAGCGCACCATGCGCGAGATCATCGAGCCGACCATGCGCGGCATGGCCAATCTCGGCGCGCCCTTCGCCGGTATCCTGTTTGCCGGACTGATGATCACCGACCAGGGCCCGAAGCTGATCGAATACAACACCCGCTTCGGCGATCCGGAATGTCAGGTGCTGATGATGCGGCTGAAGGACGACCTGCTCATCCTGCTCAACGCCGCCGTCGACGGCCAGTTGGCGCATATGTCGGCGCGCTGGAGCGACGAGGCGGCGCTGACCGTCGTGATGGCGGCGAGGGGCTATCCCGGTACGCCGGAAAAAGGCTCGGTCATCCGCGGCCTCGACGAGGCCGCAGGCGAAGGGGCCGAGATCTTCCATGCCGGCACCGCCATCAATGGCGGCGCGCTGGTCGCCAATGGCGGGCGGGTGCTCAACGTCACGGCAACCGGCGCCACTGTCGGAGAGGCTCAGAGACGAGCCTATGCGGCGATCGACCATATCGACTGGCCGCAAGGCTTCTTCCGCCATGACATCGGCTGGCGCGCCGTCGAGCGCGAGAAGGCCGGCGCCTGATCTTTCAGGCCGCCTGGGTCTTTCTACGCGTGCGCGCCCAGGCCGGCAGCCAGTCGCCGTGAGCGGCGATGAGATCGTCGACCAGCGACCAGATCTGGTCGAGGTCGAGCTCGGCCGCGGTGTGCGGGTCCATCATCGCCGCATGGTAGATGTGCTCGCGGTTCTCGCTTATCAGCGCCCGCACCGTCAGTTCCTGCACGTTGATGTTGGTGCGGATCAGCGCCGTCAGTTGCGGCGGCAGCTCGCCGATATAGGTCGGCTGGATGCCCGAGGCATCGACCAGGCACGGCACTTCCGCCGCACAGTCGAAAGGCAGCGAGGTGATGCAGCCATTGTTGCGCACATTGCCGTAGATCACCGACGGCTCGCCGGTCCACACCGAGTTCATGATAGAGGAGGCGTACTCTTTCGATTCCTCGACCTCGATCCGCTCGGCCGAGCGGTAGGCTTCCGCCTGTCTCTTCCAGCCTTCGATCTGCTCGATGCAGCGCTTCGGATATTCGTCGAGCGGGATGCCGTATTTCTCGATCAGGTCGGGGCGGCCGTCCTTGATGAAATAGGGCGTGTATTCGGCGAAATGCTCCGAGCTTTCGGTGACGAAGTAGCCGAGCCGGGTCAGCATCTCGTAGCGCACCTTATTCGGGCAGCGCGGGTTCCAGCCCGGCTTCGGCGCCCGCCCTTCGCGATAGGCGCGGACGAGATCCGGATAGAGGTCGCGGTAGGACCCGTCCGGCTGGCGATGCTCGAACTTGATATAAAAGGCCATGTGGTTGATGCCGGCCGAGCGGTAGCGGATTTCCTCGTAGGGAATGTCGAGGTCATGCGCCAGCTCCATCGCTGTGCCCTGCACCGAGTGGCAGAGGCCGACCTGCTTGATCGCAGGGTATTTCTCGGCGATGGCCCAGGTGTTGATCGCCATCGGGTTGACATATTGCAGCATGATCGCCTCCGGGCAGACCGCGAGCATGTCCTCGCAGATCTTCCACAGATGCGGCACGGTCCTCAGGCCCCGCATGATGCCGCCGACGCCGATCGTGTCGGCGATCGTCTGGCGCAGGCCGTATTTCTTCGGCACCTCGAAATCGGTGACGGTGCAGGGCTCGTAGCCGCCGATCTGGAAGGCGACGACGACGAAGTCGGCGCCGGAGAGCGCCTTGCGCTGGTCGGAATAGGTCTCGGCCTTCGCCTTCACGCCGAGCGTGGCGATCAGCTTGTTGACGACGATGGCGCTCTCTTCCAGCCGCTGCGGGTTGACGTCCATCAGCGCGATCGTGGCGCCCGATAGCGCCGGCCGCTGCAGCACGTCGCCGACGATATTCTTCATGAACACCGTCGAGCCGGCGCCGATGAAGGTGATCTTGGGATTTCTAGCCACTGTGAACCTCCGGCATGTCTTCACGCCACATCGAAAGCGGCCCTGACGAGCCGTTCGGTGTAGGCGGTCTTGGGATTGGTGAGGACCTCGTCTACGGGTCCCTGTTCGACGATCTTGCCGTGCTGCATGACGATGACGCGGTGGCAGAGCGCCCGCACCACCTTGAGGTCGTGCGAGATAAACAGGTAGCTCAGGCCGCGCTCGTCCTGCAGCTTGCGCAACAGGTCGATGATCTGCGCCTGGACGGAAAGGTCGAGCGCTGATGTCGGCTCGTCGAGCAGGATGAATTCCGGCTCCAGCGCGATGGCCCGCGCGATCGCGATGCGCTGCCGCTGGCCGCCGGAGAATTCGTGCGGAAACCGCGACAGGATATCGCCGGGCATGCCGGCGCTGACCAGCGCCTCGCGCACCCGCTCGTTCCGTTCGCGCCGCGTCGCGCCGATCCGGTTGACCACCAGCCCTTCCTCGATGATCTGGCCGATCGTCATGCGCGGGTTGAGCGAGGAGAACGGATCCTGGAAGACGACCTGCATGCGTGAGCGTAGCGGCCGCATCTCGGCGCGCGACAGGCTCTCGATCGGCTTGCCGTCGAAACGGATTTCGCCGCGCTTGGCGTCAAGCAGCCGAAGCAGCGCCTGGCCGAACGTGGTCTTGCCGGAGCCGGATTCGCCGACCAGACCCAGCGTCTCGTGACGGCAAAGTTTCAAGTCAAGGTCGTCGACCGCGACCAGCTCGCGCCAGTCCGGCTTCAGGAAGCTGCCGTGGCGCAGCGTGAAGCAGACGCGCACACCGTTCGCCTCGAGAATGGTGTCGGACTTCCCCGGCAGCGGCTTCGGCCGTCCACGCGGTTCGGAGGCAAGCAGCCGCTGCGTATAGGGATGTTGCGGATCGGCAAACAGCCGCTCCGTGACATTATGCTCGCGCATCTCGCCATGCTGCATGACGTAGACGTAGTCGGAGAACTTACGCACCACGGTGAGGTCGTGCGTGATCAGGATCACCGCCATCCTGAGCTCTTTCTGCAGGTTGCGGATCAGGTTCAGGATCTGCGCCTGGACCGTGACGTCGAGCGCCGTCGTCGGCTCGTCGGCGATCAGCACGTCGGGCTCGTTGGCCAGAGCCATGGCGATCATCACCCGCTGGCGCTGTCCGCCGGAGAGCTGGTGCGGATATTGCTTGAGCCGCGCCGCGGGGTCGGGGATCTGCACATGTTCGAGCAGCTCGAGCGCCCGCGCCCAGGCTTGCCTGCGGCCCACCTTGCGATGCACCCTGATCGCTTCGACGATCTGGCTGCCGACCGTGTAGATCGGATTGAGCGAGCTCATCGGCTCCTGGAAGATCATCGAGATGCGGTTGCCGCGCAGCTTGCGCCGGGCGCGCTCGGAGAATTTCAGGACGTTCTGCCCGTGATAGTCGACGCTCGACCGCGGCGATACCGTCGCCCGCCGTGATAGCAGCCCCATCACGGTGCGCGCCGTCACCGACTTGCCGGAGCCGGATTCGCCGACGATCGCGATCGTCTCGCCGCGATAGAGCTGGAACGAGACGTCCTTGACCGCTTCGACGGTGCCGTGCTCGACCTTGAAGGCGACCTCGATGTTGCGAGCGTCGATGACGGGCTGGTCATGGCGGCCATTGTGGTCGTGCCTGACGGCTGGAGCGAAGGATTCGGCTAGCGCGACGGTTGTCATCCGGCCACCTCAATAAGGATCGACAGCATCGCGTAGGCCGTCGCCCAGCGCGTTGAAGGCAAAGACGGTGACAAGCACGAAGCCGACCGGCGACAGGATCCAGGGATAGGTGCCGATGACCGAGTAGGTCGCGGTGTCCTGCAGCATCAGGCCCCAGGAGATCAGCGGCGGTTTCACCGCGAAGCCGAGGAAGCCGAGGAAGGATTCCAGAAGCACCACCGTCGGGATCGCCAGCGTCACGGCGACGATCACGTGGCTCATCACATTGGGGAAGATGTGCTGCATGATGATGCGCCGGTCGGTGGCGCCGACCGCCATGGCGGCGCGCACATAATCGATCCGCGCCAGCGCCAGCGTCTTGCCGCGCACCTCGCGCGACATCTGCGCCCAGCCCAGCGCCGACATGACGATGATGACGAAGGCGAGGAAGACGTTGGTCGGGGCGGTGACCGGGATCAGCGTCGTCAGCGCGAGATAGAGCGGCAGTTGCGGGAAGGCGAGCACAAGTTCCACGAAGCGTTGCATCCAGACATCGAACTTGCCGCCGAAATAGCCGGAGACCATGCCGACGGTGGTGCCGATGACGGTGATGATGAAGACGACCGTCAGCGCGATCATCAGCGAGACGCGCGAGCCGTGGATGGCGCGCGACAGCACATCGCGGCCGAACTTGTCGGTGCCGAGGAAATGCACCGGCTGGCCGTCCATCGAGCCGAAGAAATGCCGGTTCGCCGGGATAAGCCCGAAAAGCTTGTAGGGCGCGCCCTCGACGAAGAAGCCGAGCAGTCGCGGATGATCGTAGTCGGGGCCGACAATCGGCTGGAAAGTGACCGGGTCGAGGTCGGCGGAATCGGCCAGCGCGTAGACACGGGGCCGCAATACAAAATTGCCGTCCTGGTCGTGGAAGCTCGCCACCTGCGGTGGCGCGAAGGCGACATCGGTCGCTTTCGGATCCACCGGCGCCAGGAATTCCGCGAACACGGCCATCACCAGCAGCAGCACGACCAGGCAGAGTCCGGCCAAGCCGGTCCAGGAGCGCCTCAGCCGGCGCCAGACGAGCGCGATGTAGCTCTCATTGCCGTGCGCGGGTTGGCTCACGGCGCCCTCGGCCGGCGGTGGCGGGGGTGATGGATCGCGTGCCAGCATCTTAGTGCTCTCCGAACTGGCGCACGCGCGGGTCTAGCAGGGCGAGCAGCATGTCGGCGATGATGTTGCCGACGATCAGCGTCGCCGACAGCACCATCATGAAGGTGGCCGTCACATAGACGTCGCCCACCGCCATCGAGCCGACGATCGCCGGGCCGACGGTCGGCAGCGCGAAGATGATCGCCGTCTCGATCTCGCCGGTGAGCATGTAGGGCAGCACCACGCCCTGATACATGACCAAAGGATGCAGCGCGTTGGGCACGGCATGGCGCATGACGACGGCGCCGCCGGTCAGCCCCTTGGCTTTCGCCGTCTCGACATACTGGGCATTGAGCGTGTCGAGCAGGTTCCCGCGCATGACGCGCATGTTGTAGGCGAGGCCGCCGAAGGTTGCGATCGCCACCACCGGCCAGACATGCTTGACCAGGTCGACGAACTTCGCCCACGACCAGGGCGCGCCGCCATATTGCGGCGAGAAGAACGAGCCGATCTCCGACACGTTGAACTGGAAGACCAGCAGATAGACGATGATCAGCGCCATCAGGAAGCGCGGCACCGTCATGCCGAGGAAGGAGATGGCCGAAAGTGTGGAGTCGATCCAGGAATATTGCCTGGTCGCCGCCCATATGCCGAAGGTTATGCCGAGCACCGAGGCGAGCAGGTGGCAAACCAGCGCCAGAAGCAGCGTGCGTGGCAGCCGCTCGCCAACCACATCGGCCACCGGCTTGTTGTAATAGAGGCTGTAGCCGAAATCGCCGTGGGTGACGATGCCGCCGATCCAGTTGAGATACTGGACGGGCAGCGGCTTATCGAGGCCATGTTCTTTTCGATAGGCTTGTGCCTGCGCATCCGCCGCCGCGTAGGAGGCGCCGCCCTGGTTGATGAGCTGCGATTTGATGTAGTCGGCATAGTCGCCAGGCGGCGCCTGGATGATGGCGAAGGTGACCAGACTCAAAATGGCGAGGACGGGGATCGCCGACGCTATGCGCGTGAGCAGGAATCGCAACATGGGCGGTCCGCTTCCTTTTTCTGCCGGTCGCTCCCTCGGGTGCGTTCGGAGGTTCCGTTTGTCCGGCCGCGCCGCGACGCGGCCGGACGTCTCTTGGTCAGGGGAGGTAACCTTTACATCGGACCCTTGTCACCCGGTTTGCCGGGGAGTTCTTCCGGAAACAATTCATACTTCGCCTGCTTGTCGGCCGCGACGAAGACGCGTTCGCGAACGATCGAATCCTCGGCCCAGTTGAACATGAAAATCGGCGTTCCCTGCGGAATGTTCGAGAAGCGCTTGTTGATGATCAGCGCGCCCGGATATTCCGTCAGGCCGACATTGTAGACATGCTCGGTCGATATCTTCTGAAACTTTCTCATCAGGTCGGCGCGCTGGTCGTTGTCCTGAGTCGAGACGAACTTGTTGACGATGTCGACAAGGTCCTTCTCGAACGGCATCAGGTCGACTTCGCCACTTTCCGGCGCGCGATGGTTCCAGCTGGTCTTCGGACCGACGGGAGCGAGCTGCTCGGTGTTCTGCACGACTGAGGTCAGCTCGGTTTCGTTGCGCCTGACCAGCCAGTCGAAGCGGCCGGAATAGTTGGCTGCGTCGCGCTGGGTGCCGTTGAGCCCGTTGAGCACGATCCGCAGACCAAGCTTTTCCATCTGGCCGACGACACCTTCGGCGAGGCTCTTGTCGGTGGTGTAGTCGTTGTTGACCAGCATCACGATCTCGACGTTCTTGCCGCCGGCGGTGCCGGCCGGGAAATTCACGAAGCCGTCGCCATCCGTGTCCTTGAGGCCGGCCTTGGCGAGCTCAGCCTTGGCGCCTTCGAGATCGAAGGAATAGTAGACGGTCGACTTGCGGTCATAGAAGCTGGTGCCCGAGGAGAAGCCGCCGGGGTAGATGGCGGTGAACGGGCCCTTGACCAGCGACTCGCCAAGGGCCTTGCGGTCGAGCGCCATGGTGACCGCCTTGCGGAAGTCCTCGTTGCGGTTCAGCTCGCGGATCGCCTGCCCGCGCTCGTCCGGGTTGCCCCAGCCATTGGCGGAAAAGTTCATGCGCAGATTGTAGCCGATGAGACGCGGGCCAAAGGCGAGCCGGGCCGGCGCATCCGGCTGCGCTGCACGCTTCAGCGAGGCGACGAAGTTTTCCGGCTGCTCCAAATTGGAGAAGTCGCCCGAACCCGCCACGGCCTGAACGTCGCGGTCGGCCCAGGTCGAGAGCTTGTAATGCAGCTCGTTGAGGTAGGGCAGTTGGTTGCCCTTCTCGTCGACTTTCCAATAGTAAGGATTGCGGCGCATGACGATGATGTCGTCCGGCCGGTATTCGACCGGCACCCAGGCGCCCATGACCGGCATGTTCATGAACTCCGGCGGGAAGGCGTTCTTGAACTGGTCGTAGGTGTTCTTCGAATATTTCGGATGCTGCGGCTTGAGGATGTGCGACGGGCCGGGGCAGAAGGTGCCGTAGGCCATCGTATAGAGATACTGTTTCGGGAAGGCGTCCTTGAAGGTCCATTCGACGGTGTAGTCGTCGACCTTCTTCAACGTCGTGCCGACGCCGAAGGTCTCCTGGGTCGCGCCGTTCAGCGGCGAGACGTTGGGATCAAGAACCTCATCCTCCCAGTAGAACATGACGTCGTCGGCATTGAAAGGAACGCCGTCCGACCATTTGGCGCCTTCGACCAGGTGCATGGTGAGCTTGTGACCGTCCTTCGACCATTCCCAGCTTCTGGCAAGGTTCGGCAGCGGCTCGGTGTCCTTCGCCTCGACCTGGAACAGCGGCGCGGTGCGCGTCAGGCATTCGGAAAGGCCGATATCGATGCCGCCCCAGCCTTGCGTCTGGCCGCCGCCATAGTTCCAGCCTTCCGGCCGGCCGCCGATGACATGGCGCATCGTATCGCCATAGACGCCGATGCCGTCCGGCATGTTGCCGGTCTTGAAGACCAGGGGCTCTTTCGGCAGCCGGTCCTTGACGGGAGGCAGCTTGCCGGTCTTGACATATTTTTCGGTGACCCAGTCGGGCTCGTGATATTCGGGCAGCGCCTTGAACTCCAGAACGGAGTCGCGCGCCACATATTTGATCTTGCCTTCGGCGGGAAACGGCGTCGGCGCCGGCGGAACCGTCGGCTCGGAAGCGAAGGCGTATGTCGGAATGGCAACGCTCAGCGCCAGTCCGGCGGCAAAACCAATTCTGTGTAAGGTCCTCATCGTCTCCTCCCAGTTGTTTGGACTTCTGCTGCTGCCCGCCTTTTGTTCTCGACGGCTGATTTGGCGGACGTGCCTCCTGCACGTCCGCATGGCATCTCAGCCGGCTTGTTTGAGTGCCGCCTTTTCGGCGCGCAATTCCTCGATCGAGCGCACGCTCCGCCGCGCCGCGCCGGCCCATTCGCGTGTCTTGACTTTGGATTTCGAAAGCCGCTCCTTTGCCGCCGGAACGGCATCTGCGTATTGCGGCAGCCAGGCGGCCTGGGCGACGACCATCTCGTCCACCATCTGCCAGACTTCCTCGGGCGTCGACACAGCGCCGACCAGCGGGTCGTGCAGCACCGCGAGCTTCAAGAGGTCGATGTCGCCGGCGATCGCGGCATGCACCGACATCCTCTGGACGTTAATCGAGGCCATGCAGGTGGCCGCGCACGCCTCCGGCAGCGTGATGCCCGCGGCCATGTTGATGCCGAAGCGGTCGACGAAGCCGGGCGATTCGATGATGGCGTCCTGCGGCAGGTTGGCGATCACGCCGTTGTTCTTGACGTTGAAGTGGCCGCGATAGACGCGGTTGGTCTCCAGCGCCTCGAGGATGTGACTGGCGTGCTCGTTGGAGCGCCTGGCCGGGTCGATCGGCTTCGACGCCGCTTCGAGGAACTGCGGATATTCCGTCTCGAACCAGTTGCGGGTTTCGGTCGAGTAGCGCAGATAGCCGCCCGTCTCGCCATGGATCCAGTCGGACATATCGATCCAGCGCGTGATCTCGTCGGGGCGCTTGCGGTACCAGGGCAGATATTCCGACAGGTGGCCGTTGCTTTCGGTCGAATAGACCCCAAAGCGCTTCAGCACGTCGATGCGCAGCTTTTCCTGCTTCGAATAGACCGGATGGGCCTCGAAGGCGGCGACCAGCTCGTCCTTGCCGATCGGCCGGCCGTTCAGCCGCAATTCGATGAACCAGGTCTGGTGGTTGATGCCCGAACAGACATAGTCGAGCTCCCCGGGCGACTTGGCGCCGAGCACTTCGGCGATCTGTTCGGCGCCGTGCTGGACGCCGTGGCAGAGCCCGACCGTGTCGACCTTGCCGTATTCGATCGCTGCCCAGGTGTTCATCGCCATCGGGTTGGCGTAGTTCAGGAACTTGGCGCCGGTTTCCGCGACCTCGCTTATGTCCTTGCAGAAATCGAGGATCACCGGAATGTTGCGCTGGCCATAGAGGATGCCGCCGGCGCAGATCGTGTCGCCGACGCATTGGTCGATGCCATATTTCAGCGGGATGCGGATATCGTCGGCGTAGGCTTCGAGGCCACCGACGCGCACGCAGCTGATGATGTAGCGCGCGCCCTCCAGCGCCTTGCGACGGTTCGTCGTCGCCGTCACTTTGGTCGGCAAATTGTTCGCTTCCACGATCCTGTCGAGGATCGCCTTGATCATGCCGAGATTGTGCTCGCTGACATCGGTCAGCGCGAATTCGATGTCCTTGAATTCGGGAACGCACAGAATGTCGGTGAACAGCTTCTTGGTGAACCCAACGCTGCCGGCGCCGATAATAGCGATTTTGAAGCTCATCACCTTCACCTCGAATCAATCGAATGTTAGGCAAGGAGCAACAGGGGAGGATATGGCCGCACGCCAGCGCGCGTGCTCGCCATTCGAGCCGGAAATCCGGCTCTTTCTCCTCCCGCCCGCTCCTCGACCGCGGGTCTTTCGCGTTCTTGAGGGCCCGATTATGCGCTTATTCGCTGGCGCGGCCAGAGAAGGATTATGCTTTCGAGGGTAATTTTGTGCTGCGAGACCTGATCGCCAATGGAAAGTTGATGCGGACGATCTCGCTGCCGCGAGGCCGCCAGCGCCTGCATGCCATGCCGACCAGCACCGGCTATGAGGTGCGCGAGGACGAGACCTATGACTGGGATGGGCGAAGGCGTGGCCAGACGCCGTTCACCGTGCTCCAGCACACGATCAGCGGCACCGGGCAGTTGCGCTACGAGGGCCGCAACTATCGCCTGCAGGCGAACGACACGCTGCTGGTGCTGGTGCCGCACAACCATCGCTACTGGTTGGCCAAGGGCGACCGCTGGGAATATTTCTGGATCTCGATGAACGGCGAGGAAGCGCTGCGTATCCACAAATCCATCTTGAGCGTCTCCGGTCCCGTGTTCAGGCTGCAGCCGGCGACCATCGATCATCTTGCCGATTGCAGCCTGCGCCTCATCAAGGGGGCGGGCTCGCCCGGCGCGGCGTCGGCGATCGCCTATGAGGCGGCGATGGCGCTCTACGACGATGTCTTCGGCTCGCACGCCTTTGCCGAAAAGCAGAGCGCCATGCAGCCGGTCATCGACCACATCAACGCCAATCTCGACAAGCCGCTGCCGGTGGCGGAACTGGTTGAGATCAGCGGCCTCAGCCGCGCCCATTTCTCGCGCTGCTTTGCCGAGAGCGAGGGCCTGCCGCCGGCCGAATTCGTGTTGCAGCAAAGGCTGCAGCGCGCGGCGAAGTTGCTGACCAAAGCCGATTTCCTGCCGGTCAAGGAAGTCGCGGTGCTGTGCGGCTTCGAGGACGCTAACTACTTCTCCAAGGTGTTTCGCCGTTGCTACGGCATCACGCCGACGCAGTTTCGCACCACCGGCATGTATGCCAGCCTGGGCAACCATCGCTGACGGCATCTAGAGCATGTCTCCCGAAAGTGGGAACCGGTTTCGGGACGAAGACATGCGTAAAATCAAAAAACTAAAGCGCACAGAGCGAATCTGAAAGATCGCGACGCGCTTTAGAATGATCAGCGGCGGGACCGATCGGGTGTCGTCGATGCGGTGCTGACCGGGTCGGCAGCGGCGAAGGCTGCGTCAAGCTGATCGGGCGTGCGCTGCCCCGCCCGCTTCCAGGCGACATATTGGACGATGCCGAAACCTGGGCGCTGCGGCACCGTCTTCACCACCGGCATGCGGAAACCGTCGCGGAATTTGTTCCAGCGCGCGCCGAGCACCGCGACCAACTCCTCGATGGTCGGCGGCGTCGCGACATCGGCATAGGTGATGGTGACCTTGCCGGCGAGGCCTGCTTCACGCGGGATCGGCACCGGGATCGAGACCAGGTAATCCGGCGGCACGTCGATCAGCCCGCCGAAGGCCCATTGCCGGCGCAATTCTTCCGCCTTCATCGGCGCGACGCTGACGTCGATATCGTTGGGCGTGCCCGGCACGCGATAAGGGCAACTGAAGCGGCCGCAATTCGCCCGCGCCGAGAACTGCCAGAGCGCGTAGCCCTGCCAGTTGCCCATCGGGAAATGCATGTCGATGTCCGGCTTGTAGCGCGCGTACCAGAGCGGCAGCCGCGACAGGAGCCTGTAAGTGTAGCGGTTGTCGGCGATGTACTGGGCGGTCTTGCCGTTCGAGTAGAGCACCGGGAAGCGGCCGAGCCGCCTGTGCACCTGACGCACGAATTCTTCCGCGTCCTCGAGCGACATCCATTGCGTCGGGTCGATGCCCTCGATGTCGAGGGCAATCAAATCGTCCGGCGCCGGCTCGGCGAAATCGACGAAATTGTTGGCCTGCTCGACAGGATTGCCGGGACGGGCAAGGTGATAGGCGCCCCATTTCAGGCCGAGCGCCTTGGCCACCACCTTGCGCGTCTGAAACAGCTCGCGCGTCACCGCATAGCGCTTCCACAACGCCTTGCAGAGTTTGATGTCGGTGTCGCCGCCGAAGCAGAAATAGGGCGGCGGCAGCCCGTCCGAGGCCTTGTTGATGAAACCGACGACGCGCTTGTCGGTGGCAAGCTGCGCCCAGTCGATTGCGTTGTACTCGTAGGCGTCGATCACCAGCGCCCGGTCGGCATTCTTCCACGGCTCGGAGAAATCCGAGGCCTTTGCCGCCGTGCCCAGCGCCATCGCCGCCGCGAGGAGCGCCAGACGGCGAAGAGCGCGCGCCGGCTTTTTCAATTAGGGTGTCCCCACTGACCAGGGGACGATCCTGAACCGCTATGGTTAAGGAAATGCTTTCAAAGCCCGAAGAGCTTCAGCGCCGAGAGCCCTTGGCGGTTACCGTGATTCAATGACCAGACCTTTGTAGGCGTCGGCGGCTTTGCGCAGCGCTTCATTCGGCTCCGGCGGGTTCATAATTGCCTCGACCAAAGCAAGTTGATCCGCGGCCGACAACTGGATGCTCGCGGTCTCGCTGTTGATCTGCTGCGCTGCCTCGAGGCGGGCGCGATGGGGCGTCTGTTGGCTTGGCATTGTAACGACCTCAGCGCCGGAAGAGCGAGTGGATCTCGAACGGATCGGGCGCCGGCTCCTGCGGCAGCGTGCCTTCGGCGGCACGCTTCTTGTGATGCGCCAGCGAGCATTGCGGCGAGCACAATATGCCATGGTCCGTCCAGTAGGCCGGTCCATGCTCGATCTTGCCCTCGTCGTACCAGAAGCCCGTGGCCCGGTAGGGGAGCCCGCATTCGATACAGCGATAGGCGTCAGGTCTGGCAAGCATGGGGAGTTTCCGATCTGTCTCTGGTCTGCCGCCGGCAGATCATATCAGCGGATATAACTTCTGCTTTGCAGAATTTTGAGGGGCAATCAGCAGCCTTGAAATTGGCCAAGCCCTCGCGATTTCGTCATCCTATGGCGGAGCCAGGAGCGTAGCGACGCGGTGCAGACCATGTCGTTACGTTGAGGCGTTTCTACGGTCCAGAATTCTGCTCCGTTGCATCCTTCGCGCGAGGTAACAGCATGGATCCTCGGGTCTGCGCGTCCGCTTCGGCCGTGGATGACGAAGTCCATGCCGCTAATGCAAAATCCGCGTGACAAAGTTTGACGTTTACGTAAAAAGAAGGTGGCGTGCCGACCCAAAGGCGGATGGTTTCGCGGCGGTCGAGGTCCTACGATCGAACGGCCGGAATGGAGGAGGAGCAGCAGACATGTATCGCGCACCGGTCGAGGACATCGCCTTCACGCTGAAGCATGTGGCCGGGCTGAAGCCGGCGCTGGACGCCGGCACCTTCGGCGATCTCGGCGAGGACCTTGTTGACGCGATCCTGGCCGAGGCCGGCCGCTTCGCCAGCGAGGAGGTGGCGCCGCTCTACAAGATCGGCGACGAGCATGGCGCGGTGCTGAAGGACGCTTCCGTCACCACGCCGCCCGGCTGGAAGGAGCTTTACCGCCGCTGGATCGACGGTGGCTGGAACGCGCTGTCGGGGCCGGAGGAGTTCGGCGGCCAGGGCCTGCCCACAATGCTTAGCGTCGCCGCGCTCGAAATGTGGAACTCCGCCGCCATGGCCTTCGGCATCGGCCCGACGCTCACCATGGGCGCGGTCGAAGCCCTCGACAAGCACGCCTCCGAGGCGCTCAAGGCGAAATACCTGGCAAAACTCGTCTCCGGCGAGTGGATGGGCACGATGAACCTGACCGAGCCCCAGGCTGGTTCCGACCTCGCGGCGCTGCGCACCCGCGCCGAGCCCGCCGGCGACGGCACCTACCGCATCTTCGGCCAGAAGATTTTCATCACCTATGGCGAGCACGATTTCACCGACAACATCGTGCATCTGGTGCTGGCCAGGCTGCCCGACGCGCCGGCCGGCACGCGCGGCATCTCGCTGTTCCTGGTGCCGAAATTCCTGGTCAACGACGACGGCTCGCTCGGCGCCCGCAACGACGTCTTCTGTTCCGGCCTCGAGCACAAGCTCGGCATCCATGCCTCGCCGACCTGCACCATGAACTATGGCGACGGTTTTGAGGGCGCGGCCCCGGGCGCCATCGGCTGGCTGATCGGCGAGGAGAACAAGGGCCTCGCCTGCATGTTCACCATGATGAACAACGCCCGCCTTGCCGTCGGCATGCAGGGCGTGGCGGTGGCCGAGACGGCGACGCAGAAGGCGATCGCCTATGCCAATGAGCGCCGCCAGGGCAAGGCCTCGGATTATGCCGGCTCAGGCATGGCGCCGATCGTCCATCACCCGGACGTGCAGCGCAATCTTTTGACCATGCGGGCGCTGACCCAGATCGCGCGCGCCATCGCCTATTCCTGCGGGCACGCCATCGACAGGGCGCACGTCGCCGAGGGCGAGGCCGCAGCCAACTGGCGCGACCGCGCCAATCTGCTGACGCCGCTGGCGAAAGCCTTTTCGACCGATGTCGGCGTCGAGGTTGCATCGCTTGGGCTGCAAGTGCATGGCGGCATGGGCTTCATCGAGGAGACGGGTGCGGCAGCGCTTTATCGCGATGCCCGCATCGCCCCGATCTATGAAGGCACCAACGGCATCCAGGCGATCGACCTCGTCTCGCGAAAACTGCCGCTCGGCGGTGGCGAGCATGTGCATCGCTACATCGGCGAGTTGAAAGCCGTGGCCGATGCGGTGCGCACCTCCAACATCGAGGGTTTTGGGCGCACCGCCGACAATCTCGATCGTGCGCTCACTGATCTCGACGAAGCGACCCGCTTCCTGCAGGGGCTTCTGGCCGACGGCAAGGCCGATACCGCGATGGCCGGCGCCACGCCCTATCTGCGCCTGATCTCGCTCGCTGCCGGCGGCGCCTATCTGGCGCAGGGCGGGCTCGCTGAGCGCAGCCGCATCGCGCTTTGCCGCTTCTTTGCCGAAAACCTGCTCGGCGAGACGCGCGCCCTGAAGGAGCGCGTCATCGATGGCGCCGACAGCCTCGCCGCCGCCGGCAAGGCGCTGATCGCATGAACACCCCTTGCATCCGAAGGAACCGACCGTGACCGACCATATCCTCATCGAGCGCCAGGGCGCCGTCCAGATCATCCGCATGAACCGGCCGGACAAGAAGAACGCGCTGACGCGCGCCATGTACGCGAAAATGTCATCGGCACTTGCCGAAGGCGACGCCGATCCGGCGGTTCGCGTCCATGTCTTCCTCGGCGTGCCCGGCGCCTTTTCCGCTGGCAATGATCTTGCCGACTTCCTCGTCGTCGCCACCGGCGGCGAGGGCGGCAACGAGGTCTGGGATTTCCTGATGGCGCTGGCCAAGGCGGAGAAGCCGATGGTCTCGGGCGTCGACGGCATCGCGGTCGGTATCGGCACGACACTCAATTTGCATTGCGACCTGACATTTGCCACGCCGCGCACGCTCTTCCGCACGCCCTTCGTCGACCTCGGCCTTGTGCCTGAGGCCGGCTCCAGCCTGCTGGCGCCGCAGATCCTCGGCCGGCAGGGTGCCTTCGCGCTGCTTGGTCTCGGCGAAGGCTTTTCGGCCGAGCGCGCCAAGGCCGCCGGCCTGATCTACGAGGTGGTCGCGGAAGAGGCGCTGGAAGGCGCGGTGCTGGCGGCCGCCAGCGAAATCGCCGCCAAGCTGCCGCAGGCGCTGAAGATCGCCCGCGACCTGATGCGCGGCTCTCCCGAGGAGCTCGTCGCCCGCATCAGGATCGAGAGCGAGCATTTCCGTGAGCGGCTGAAATCCGACGAGGCGCGCGCCGCGCTCACCGCGTTTATGACGCGAAAGAAGGCGAGCTGAGGGATCTAGCGCTGCTCGGCCGCGATGCGAATGCCAAGGGCAATCAGCAGCGTGCCGCTGATTGCTTCGACGGCGCGGCGCACATTCGGCCGGCGCAGCCAGTCGCCGGCCTTGGCGATGATGGTCGCATAGATGGTCAGCCAGGCGAAGGTGATCAGCGCAAAGACGATGCCGAGCAGCAAAAGCGACAGGAAGGACGGCTGACCGGCCGGCACGAATTGCGGCAACAGGCTGGGGAAGAACACCGCTATCTTCGGATTGCTGAGATCGCTGACGAAGCCCTGCCGGAACGCGGCAACCGGGGCAAGCCGCATATGCGGCATGGTCGGTGACCGCGCATGTTGGCTTTGCGCCGGCCAGATTGCTTCACGCAGTGCTTGCATGCCGAGATAGATCAGATAGGCGGCGCCGGCATATTTGACGGCTAGGAAAAGCGGCTCGGAAGCCGTGAGCAAGGCGACCAAACCAGCGCTTGTCGCCAGTGCCCAGATCGTCAGCCCGCAGCCAACACCAAGCGCAGTCAAGATTCCTGCCGAACGGCCGCCGAGCAAGGTGTTGCGGATGGTGATCGCGGTATCCGGACCGGGCGTGACGATCACTACGATAGAAACGCCAAGGAATGCCAGGAAGATTGCCATGCCGATCCTTCGAAGGCCTGAAGCCTTTTGCGACAGTATGGCCGGAAATGGCTCCAAGCGTAAGGCGAGGTCGCCGGCCAATTTCGCCTAAAGGTTGGTGCAGGGTTAGTGCAGGGGTGTCAAAGCAGCCATAACGCGATATGTCTCGCCGACGCGTGCGGGGGCTCGTGGAATGGAGAGGACATGATCCGACACGCTGCCGCCGAACCCGTCAGAGCGATTGGAGGGCGCTCACAGACCGATTGAACGCTTCGACATGCTTGCCGATGCCGCAAAGCCGCTGGTGCTGACATTCAGGCTCTGGTGGCGCTTCTGGCCGCAACTGGTCGCCATGGTGCTGTTGGGCATCGTGTTCGGCGACCTGTTCATGCAGATCGCCGCGCGTACCGCCCTTGTCAATCACATGGCGGGGCTCGCCTTGCTGACGCTTGTCGCGCTGACGCAGCTCATCGTCACCGTCGCCATGTTCCAGACGCTGCTGCCGGCTCTGCCGGCGACACGTGCCGCGCAGCAGGCGGCGCGTGGCGAAAGCACAGGCGAACCTCGGACCGGCGGCGCACGGCTGGCGCGCGTGGTCACCGTCGCGCTGCTGCCCTTCTTCGCTTACTACGCCGCCTGGGGCTTTCTCGGCGACACTGTGCGCCAGTATTCGCGCGTCGCGCTCGACATGGCGCCCTTCGGCGAAGGGGCGGGCAACGTTCTCGACGTGCTCGATTCGCGCTGGCTGATCTTTTCGGTCGCGATCTCCTGGCTGATCCGGCGCTTCGCCATCATGATGCAGGCGCGCGGCGCATCGCGCTCCTTCTGGCAGATCGTCGTGGTTATCTGCGAGACCAACTGGATCTTCATCGGTCTCTACGTGATCTCGCGCTGGAAGGACGAGGCCGTCGGCTGGATCATGAGCCGCAACATTTTTTCCGCCCTGCAGGCCGCCGCTGAAGGGATCGCCAATCCGATCGCAAGCGCCTTTGCCGCTCAGTTGGTTCCCGTCGAGGTCACGTCCATCGACACGACCGCCAGGCTGGTCAACCTGTTCTTCTACATGCTCCTGCCGGTGATCTGGCTGGTGCTCGCCGCGCTGATCTACGGCTACGACGTGCGCGACGACAAGGAACTGATGCGCATGCACCGGCGCATCGTGCATTTTGGCGAGCGCTACCGCGCCATTCCGAAATTCCTGCGCGACTTCGTCGAGCATTTCATCTCGGGCTACCGCTCGCGCTATTTGCCGATCGCCAACGGCATGCGCGTCACGCTGAGCTCGGGCGTGGTGCTGATCGTCGCGCTGATCGTCGGCTACCGGCTGATCGACTGGTTGGCGGCCTGGGCATGGCTCGGCATGACGCGTCTCATCGGCCCGCATGAGCTCGATGTCTGGCAGGTGCTTTCCGAGGGCGTCTCGCTGCTGTTCGGCAGCCCGTTCCAAGACTCTTCGACAGGCATTCTTGTCGAGCCGTTCAGGATCTGCTTCCTCGCCGCGATCCTCGAAACGGCCTTCGCGCTGCCGAAGCGCCGGACCAGCGAAAACGCTCGACCGGCGGGCTCCCCCGGCGGTGCGGAAGTCGGGGCCCACAATGCTTGAGAATGCCGGTTCCCGCCTGAAAACCTGGCTGGTGGCCGGCATCGGCACCGCGGCGGCGATTGCCGTCGCCGCCGTCATGGGCGCATTCGGCGCAAGGCACGAGCCGCTGCCGGTCCTGGCGCCGGCCAGCCAGATTGAAACGGGCGAATGGCTGCTGAGACCGCTCAAGGCTTATGCCGCCGAAGGTGATAACCTCTACGGCGTGCCGCTCAAGCCCGGCACGAAGGCGCTCGTCCTCGAGGTCGAGATGACCAACCGGACGGCCAAATCGACAAAGGACTATTTCGACGTCCTGCAGGCAAACCAGGCAACGATCGATCCGGCGACGAAACCCTTCATCGCGCTGACACGCGATTCCACGCTGTCACCGGAGCTGCACCCCGGCTTGCCGGAACGCATGGCCTATATCTGGCAACTGCAGGACGGAGCGGCTCCGCCAGCGAGCCTCGAACTGACTGTCATCCGCAAGACCTACAAGCAGCGCGACAATCTCTATGGCCTGCCCGGCTGGTTCAATCCGGCGCCGATCGGCACGCTGAAGCTGCCTGTTGGCAGCGGGCCCGACACTGCGGATATCCAGCCATGATGCGCAAGCTCGCCAACATCGTCCTGCTGCTCGCCGCTGTCCCGCTCTGCTACGGCCTGCAGGTCTCGAAGCCGCATTATGGCGACCTGATCGGACCGATCCCTGCGCGTGGCGATCTGGGCGACACGGTCGTCGGGCGAAGCTTCGAGCTGCGCGCCGAAAAGGTGGAATTCGCCCGCAACCTGAAAGTGGACAGGTTCGGTGACAGCAAGGTTCTGACCACCGGCGGCATCTGGGCCGTAGTCACGGTGGAGTTTGCGGCTCGGGCGCAATTGACGACGGTGGCGGTCGCGTCCTGGCGCGGAGCGACCGGCCTGACCTACGACCAGACCGAGCGGCTGTCCTTCGCCGATGGGCTCCTTCCGGTGGCCATCGATCCCGGCCTGCCGAAAAAGGCGAGGCTGGTTTTCGAGTTGCGGCCGGATGAGGTGAGCGATGCCACATTGCTGATTTCGGAAAAGCTGATGTCCGCGCTCGACTCGCAAGCCGAAATATCGCTCGGGCCGGTCGCCATTGGACCCGACGGCTTGCCGCCCGGCACGGTCGGCATGCTGGATATGGCTGAGCCGATCTGAGAGGTATCGAATGACGGCACAGGTTCTGGATCGCGAGAGCGGCACAAGCGAGCGGACATGGCGCCGCCGCAGCCTTTGGTCGCTTGTTCTGCTCATCCCGCTGAGCCTGGCCATTGGGTCCTATGACAGCGTCAAGGCGCTGCTTGGTGACAACGACCTCTTCCCGCGCCGCGTTGCCTGGGGCGAGAGCGCCCGTTTCGGCGGCAGCGACTGGAAGCTGACCGATCTGCGCGGCGCTTTCGGGATGTCGAAGCTGCCGCCCGATTCGGTGCCGGTGCTGGCCGATTTCCAGGTGAAGATCGGCGATCCCGATCTGCAGCACCGATGGCTCGGCTGCAAGGCGATGCTGATTGATACGGACGGCCGACGCTGGCTTTCGACTTCCGTCGTGTCGTTGAAGACGCCGGACAACGTGCAGACCTGCACCTCGGCGATCTTCTCCGGCGCCAAGAGCGGCGACACGCTCAATCTGCGCGAGACGTTTCTGGTCCCGAAGGAGGCGACCAAATCAATACGCCCGGCCGTCGGTATCGCCAGCGAGCGGCCGCATTTCCTGCTGTTCCAGCTGGAAAAAGATTAAAGCATGTCTCCCGAAAGTGGGGCCGGTTTCGGGACAAAGACATGCGTAAAATCAAAAACCTAAAGCGCACGGAGCGAATCTGAAAGATCGCGACGCGCTTTAGGGGTACAGCCGCGTCTTGTCCCAGCCGCCCTTGGCGTTGCGCGAGAACGCGATGCGGTCATGCAGCCGGAACGGTCGGTCGTGCCAGAACTCGATCGTCTGCGGCAGGATGCGGAAGCCTGACCAGTGTTTCGGCCGCGGGATCTCGCCGATCGCGTAGCGCGCCGTGTACTCGGCCACCGCCTTCTCCAGCGCGAAGCGGCTTTCCAGCGGCCGCGACTGTTTTGAGGCCCAGGCGCCGATGCGGCTGCCGCGCGGCCGCGTCGCGTAGTAGGCGTCGGCCTCGGCGTCGCTGACGATCTCCACCGGCCCGCGCACGCGCACCTGGCGGCGCAGCGATTTCCAGTGGAAGCACATCGCCGCCTTCATGCTGCCAAGAATCTCGCGGCCCTTGGCGCTCTCGAAATTCGTGTAGAAGACAAACCCCTTTTCGTCGAACCCCTTGAGCAGCACCATCCGCACATCCGGCATGCCGTCGGCATCGACGGTTGCCAGCGCCACGCCGTTGGGGTCGTTGGGCTCGCTCTTGGTGGCATCCTCCAGCCATGCGGCAAAGAGCCGGAACGGCTCCGCCGCCTCGGTGAAGTCACTGCTTGTTAACTCGGTTTCGTTCATAGTTTTCCAAATTTTTAACATTGCAGGAGGAGTTCGCCGATTGTCGCTTATCGCGCAAGCTTTTGACAGCGGGCAATGGAGCGTTATCGCTTCGGCCAGTGCCAAGGCTGCGCTGCTGACGTTGGCGCTCCCCCTTGCAGGTTGCGGTGCCGGCGGCTTCAGCCTCGAGAAAGCGGAGGTCGACCGCTCGATCATCACCTCCAGCGCGCCTTACTCGCCAGTCCAGCCGGCAAGCAGCGACAAGGATTCGGACCAGACCACCATCGGCAACGCTGTCTCCTCCGCCGACATCCAGGAACTCGGCGGCCAGGCCGTGCCATGGGCCAATGCCGGCACCGGCTCGCGCGGCGCGATCACCGAGCTGGTGGAACTCAAGGATGGCGGCCTCAGCTGCCGTCGCTTCACCGCCACGCGCGAGAGTTTCGACGGCGTCGCCTTGTACAGGGGCGAGCTTTGCATGGCTGGCGCCGGCGGCTGGCGCATGCAAGAGTTCAAGGCGCTGTGATTGGTTCGGGGCGCTCGGATTTTCGATTGCCGATCCTACTTGCGCCACTGGAATTTCTTCCTATCCAAGCGCATATAGGGGGCAACCGTGGACCCATTCTCTCTTTCAGGCAGGAAGCATGCGCGACCCCTATGAGGTGCTGGGCGTTGCCAGGAACGCATCGGCCAAGGACATAAAATCGGCGTACCGCAAGCTCGCCAAGCAGCATCATCCGGACCAGAACCCGAATGATCCGAAGGCGAAGGAGCGTTTTGCCGCCGCCAACCAGGCTTACGAGATCGTCGGCGACGAGAAGACGCGCGCCGCTTACGATCGCGGCGAGATCGACGCCGACGGCAAGCCGAGATTCCAGGGCTTCGAGGGCACGGCCGGCGGCGGCGATCCTTTCGCCGGGTTCCGCCGTCAGCAGGGCCCTGGCGGCGCGCAGCATTTCGAATTCCGCACCGGCCGTCCGGGCGGCGATCCCTTCGACGGCAACAGCGACATTTTCAGCCAGATCTTCGGCGATGCCTTTTCGGGCGCGCGCGGCGGCGGCCGTGGCGACCGTCGCCAGCCGGTCCAGGCGCCGGACCTGAACGTCACGCTGGATATCACCGTCGAAGAGGCGGCCACCGCCGAGAAGGTGACGGCGATGTTCCCCGACGGCCGCAAGATGGCGGTCAAGCTTCCTGTTTATGTCGAGGACGGGCAGACCATCCGGCTCAAGGGCCAGGGCGAGCAGGGGCCTGGGCAGCCCGGCGACGCGCTGGTCAAGATCCACATCCGCCGCCATCCGCGTTATCGCATCGAGGGCCGCGACCTGCATGTCGACCTGCCCGTCGATCTGGCCGACGCCGTGCTTGGCGCCAAGGTGGCGGTCGAAACGCCGACCGGCAAGCTCGCGGTCAACGTTCCGGCATGGTCGAGTTCCGACAAGGTGCTGCGCCTGAAGGGCAGGGGTTTGCCGGAAAAAGCCGGCGGCCACGGCGACCTCTACGCCCATGTGCGGCTGATGCTGCCGGAGGGTGGAGATGCCGATCTCGAAGCCCTGATGCGCAACCGAAAAGGCTGATCGAGGCAATTTTCTCCTCAAGCCAGTCTGTTTTCGGCGCTTGAAGGGGCCATGTGCCTGTGCGATAGGGCTCCACACGAAGCAGACATTCTTGCGGAGAACGCGCACATGGCGGGTGGACAGGGCCTGATGGCCGGTAAGCGGGGCCTTATTCTCGGCGTTGCGAACAATCGGTCGATCGCTTTCGGCATCGCCAAGGCTTGCGTCGATCATGGCGCCGAAATCGCGCTGACCTATCAGGGCGAGGCCTTCAAGAAGCGCGTCGAGCCGTTGGCGGCGGAACTCAACGCGCATGTCGCCGGCCACTGCGACGTCACCGATCCGGAAAGCCTCGACGCCGTCTTCGCCGACATTGCCGAGCACTGGGGCAAGCTCGACTTCCTCGTCCATGCCATCGCTTTCTCCGACAAGGACGAGCTCACCGGCCGCTATGTCGAGACGACGCGCGACAATTTCCTGCGCACCATGGACATTTCGGTGTTTTCCTTCACCACCATCGCCAAGCGCGCCGAGCCGCTGATGAGCGAAGGCGGCTCGCTTTTGACGCTGACCTATTACGGCGCCGAGAAGGTGATGCCGCACTACAACGTCATGGGCGTTGCCAAGGCGGCGCTCGAAGCCAGCGTGCGCTATCTGGCAGTGGACCTCGGCGCCAAGAAGATCCGCGTCAACGCGATCTCGGCCGGCCCGATCAAGACGCTCGCCGCCTCAGGCATCGGCGACTTCCGCTACATCCTCAAGTGGAACGAGTACAACGCGCCGCTCAAGCAGACGGTGACGCAGGAAGAAGTCGGCGATTCCGGCGTCTACTTCCTGTCGGACCTGTCGCGCGGCGTGACCGGCGAGGTCCATCACGTCGATTCCGGCTACCACGTCGTCGGCATGAAGGCGGTCGACGCGCCGGATATCTCGACCGTCAAGGACTAACTCTCTCGCCTATCATTCCGTCCAGGCCCTGGCCCGACCTCGGAAGACCTGATGTATCCGCTCGTCTACATTGCGCGCCACGGCCAGACGCAGTGGAATGCCGAGGGTCGGCTGCAAGGGCAGGCGGACACCGACATCAACGCGCTCGGCCGCGCGCAGGCGACGCATAATGGCGGTCGGCTGGCAGCGCTCGTCAGAAACCCTGCGGATTTCGACTTTGTCGCCAGCCCGATGCGCCGCACGCGCGAGACGATGGAGCTGATGCGCGCGGCGATAGGACTCGATCCGCTCGCCTACCGCACCGATCCGCGTCTTGTGGAATTGAGTTTCGGCGATTGGCAGGGTTTCACCTTTGCCGAGCTCGAGGCCAGGCTTCCGGGTTCGACCCACGGACGTCGGCACGCCAAATGGGATTTCCAGCCGCCGGGCGAGGGCGCGGAAAGCTACGAAATGCTGCTTGAGCGGATAAAGCCGTGGTTCGACGCGCTTGACCGGCAGACCGTCTGCGTCACTCATGGCGGCGTCATGCGCTGCCTGTTCCGTTTCGTCGAAGGGATATCCAAGAAGGACGCTGCCAGCCTGGAGGTCCCGCAGGATCGCCTGCTCCGGCTGGAAGGCCGAAGCCTGGAGTGGCTGTAGGACTTACGGCGCATGGGGCAGGCCGTTGCGGCATGCTATCCACGGAGGAAGGCCGACGCCGTCGAATTCGTCATCCTTGGGTCTTCGCACCGCTTCGGGGCGCTACGCCCCAGGATGACGAACACCGGCGTTCCGGCCAATCTTTGAGGCCGTGTTGGCCAACGAAAATGCTGGGAAACTAATTCTAGTCGCTGTCCGGCAACTGCATATCGGTCACGACGTTCTCGCCATTGGTCACGTCGTATGCGATGACGATATCCATGCCGGGCTTCAGGGCGTCGAGATCGGTCTCGGCGTTGAGCTTGTAGGACTTGCCGTCGTCCAGCGTCAGCGTCAGCGTGTCCTTGTCGACCTTCTTGATCAGGCCTTCAGTCTGGCCGGCGAACGCGGCTGTGGAAATCATGAGCATGGCGCCAACAGCGCCAATCAGGGTACGCATCGTCGTCCTCTTTGGTCATTGCGCCGGCTGGTCAGCGGCGGGTCCTCAACGGCGGATGGAAGAGAGCAGAAACCAATCGAATGTGTCAAAACTAAATCCGCCAGATCACAGATTGCTGCGTCCGATCACCGTTTGACCGCTGTGGAAAACGCCAATAGAAGGCACCCTTGAATCGGCGAACCGGCTTCGCCGCCGGGCAGGGCGTTTTTTTCCATGTCTCACAACACCTTCGGCCATCTGTTCCGCGTTACCACCTGGGGTGAAAGCCACGGCGCCGCGCTCGGCTGCGTGGTCGACGGCTGCCCGCCCGGCATCCGCTTCAAGCGAGAGGATATCCAGGCCGAGCTTGACCGCCGCCGCCCCGGCCAGTCCCGTTTCGTCACCCAACGGCGTGAGCCCGACGAGGTGAAGATCCTGTCCGGTTTCATCCTCGACGAGGACGGCGAGACGATGATCACCACCGGCACGCCGGTGTCGATGCTGATCGAGAATGTCGACCAGCGCTCCAAGGACTACGGCGAGATCGCCCGCCAGTACCGGCCGGGCCACGCCGACTACACCTATGAAGTCAAATACGGGTTGCGCGACCATCGCGGCGGCGGCCGTTCCTCAGCGCGTGAGACGGCAGCAAGAGTGGCGGCCGGAGCGCTGGCGCGCAGGGTGGTGCCGGGCATGGTGGTGCGCGGCGCGTTGGTCTCGATGGGCGAAAAATCGATCGATCGCGCCAACTGGAACTGGAATTTCGTCAGTGACGCGGAAAACCCGTTCTTCACCCCCGATCCGGCCTCGGTCCCCGTCTTTGCCGCCTATCTCGACGGCATCCGCAAGGCCGGCTCCTCGGTCGGCGCGGTCATCGAGATCGTCGCCGATGGCGTGCCGGCCGGTCTCGGCGCGCCGATCTACGCTAAGCTCGACCAGGACATCGCCTCCGGCCTGATGTCGATCAACGCCGTCAAGGGCGTCGAGATCGGCAACGGCTTCGAGGCGGCCCGCATCACCGGTGAGCAGAACGCCGACGAGATGCGCATCGGCAATGACGGCAAGCCGGTGTTTTTGTCCAACAATGCCGGCGGCATCCTGGGCGGCATCTCGACCGGCCAGGCGATCGTCGCCCGTTTCGCCGTCAAGCCGACCTCCTCGATCCTGACGCCGCGAAAGTCGATCGACAAGGGCGGCAAGGACGTCGAGGTCATGACCAAGGGCCGCCATGATCCCTGCGTCGGCATCCGCGCCGTGCCGATCGGCGAGGCCATGGTTGCCTGCGCGATCGCCGACCACTATCTGCGGCATAGAGGACAGACTGGGAAGGGAGTAGGGCAGTAGGGCAGTAGGGCAGTAGGGCAGAAGGCTACGTCGTGCTCCGACGCCAAACTTTTTCCTTTCCCCTACTCCCTTACTGCCCTATTCCCCTACTCCCTTGCGAGCGAAGCGAGTACTTATGCCATACGACCAGAAGAAGATCGTTGAAGCGATCCGCGCCTTCGAGCGCGGCGAGATCGTCGTCGTCATGGATGATGACGGGCGCGAGAACGAGGGCGACCTGATCGTCGCGGCCGTCCATTGCACGCCGGAAAAGATGGCCTTTATCGTGCGCAACACGTCCGGCATCGTCTGCACGCCGATGCTGCGCGAGGACGCAAGGCGGCTGAACCTGGCGCCCATGGTGGCGGACAATGATTCCGCCCACACCACCGCCTTCACCGTCAGCGTCGACTTCAAGCACGGCACCACGACCGGCATTTCGGCCGACGACCGCACGCTCACCGTGCGCAATCTCGCCAACGGCAATGTCGGCGCCTCCGATTTCGTCCGTCCGGGCCACATCTTTCCGCTGATTGCGCGCGAGGGCGGTGTGCTGATGCGTTCCGGCCATACCGAAGCCGCAGTCGATCTCTGCAAGCTCGCCGGCCTGCCGCCGGTCGGCGTGATCTCGGAGTTGGTCAACGACGACGGCACGGTCAAGCGTGGGCCCGAAGTTCAGGCTTTCGCCGAGCAGCATGACCTGAAGCAGGTTTCGGTCGCCGATCTCATCGCCTACCGGCAGCGCAAGGAAACGCTGGTCGAGCGTGTCGCCTGCTCGGACATCGACACGCCCGGCGGCAAGGCGCAGGTCTTCACCTACACGCTGCCCTGGGATTCCATGCATCACGTCGCGGTCGTCTTCGGCGACATACGCGACGGCGAGGAAGTGCCGGTGCGCCTGCATTCTGAGGATGTCGTCACCGATGTCTTCGGCACCAGCCACCGCCTGGATGGCATCATGAAGGCGATGGGCGAGCGCAAGCGCGGCGTCATCGTCTATCTGCGCGAAGGCTCGGTCGGCGTCGCCCATCAGGAACGCAACCGACCGCAGAGCGGCGACCGCGAGGATCACGAAGAAGCCCGCCGTCGCGAGAACGAGTGGCGCGAGATCGGCCTCGGCGCCCAGATCCTCAAGGACCTCGGCATTTCCTCGATCAACCTGATCGCCTCGCGCGAGCGCCACTATGTCGGCCTCGAAGGTTTCGGCATTCATATCGCCAAGACCGAGATTCTTTAGCTGGCTAACGCGACGTCGTCATCCCCGGGCGGAGTAAGGAGCGAAGCGACGCGCGTAGACTCGAGGATCCATTCCGTGACTTCGAAGCGTTGCGACGGTTCAGAATTCTGCTCCGCTGCGCTTTACGATCAAGGTAACGGAATGGATCCTCGGGTCTGCGCTCCGCTTCGCGTCGCTCCGCCCGTGGATGACGAAGTCCCGGAGGCCACGGCCAACTTCCGACCTCTGCAATAATCATCGGATGGCTGTACGCTCGTACCGTCATTCAGCGGGCATTACCGCTTCGCCCCTATCCACGTCGCAGTCATCGGTCGCCAGCCGGCATTGGCCGGCGAGCACGGTGGCCAAAGCGATGGCGCCTGCCGCGACCGACACAAAGAACCCGTTCTGCGGACCAAACGCGTCGACCATCCAGCCGGCGGCGAAGGAGCCAAGCGCCATGCCGATGCCGATCCCGGTCGTCACCCAGGTGACGCCTTCGGTCAGCATCGCCGCCGGCACATGACGCTCTATCAGGCCGAAGGCGGTGATGAAGGTCGGCGAGATCGCCACGCCGCTGACGAAGACGGCGAGCGCCAGCGTCGGCACCGTATCGGCAAAGAGCAGCGGCAGCGTGGTGACCGCGATGACGGCGACCGCGATCGCCAGTTGCCGCTGCAGCGGCGTTTTCAGACTGAGCGCGCCGACGATGATGCCGAGCACGAAGGATCCGAGCGCATAGACGCCGATGACGAGGCTCGCCGCCTCAGGCTGGCCGAGCTGCTTGGTGATCGCCACCGTCGTCACTTCGGTGGTGGCGAAGGTCGCGCCGACGAAGATCAGGGCAAAGGTGATGATCTGGACCGGCCGCAAGCGGATCGCCGAACCGGCTGCGCCATGCTCCGCCGGACGCACCGGCGGCTCCGTCGAACGCTGCAGCAGGAATGCCGCCGAGCCGAGAGCGAGCAGCAGCGTGCTCACCAGCATGCCGGCTTCCGGGAACAGCGCGGCGCTCAGCCCGACTGAGAGCGACGCGCCGGCGACATAGACCAATTCGTCCGCCGCCGATTCGAAGGCGAAAGCGGTGTTGAGCTCGGGGCGATTGCGAAAAATCTCGGTCCAGCGCGCCCTGACCAGCGCCGGAATGCTGGGCATGGCGGCGGCGAGCAGCGCCGAGAGAAACAAGGTCCATGCCGGCCAGTGCTGGTTGGCCGCCGCGATCAAGGTCGCGAAGGAAAGCACCGAAACAAGCGTTGTCGGCACGGCTATGCTGGTCTGGCCGAGTCGGTCCACGAGCCGCGAGATCTGCGGCGACAGGAAGGCGTTGACCAGCGCGTAGGTCGCCGAAACGGCGCCGGCCAGCCAGTATTCACCATGCGTCTGCGACAGCATCGCCACGATGCCGATCGGCGCCATGGCGATCGGCAGCCGTGCGATGAAGGCCGCCGCGGCAAAGCCTTTCGTGCCGGGAGCCTGGAAGATTTCCGAATAGGGGTTTCGCATGGTCCTGCTCCTCGACAAGGGAAGGCGCCGCAATTACATACGCAGCGTATCAATGTCAGATAGTTCATACGTCGTGTATGTCAATTGGCATACGTTGCGTATGTGAATAGGGCCAGAAGCCATGCACCGACCCCGCAAGGAGATGATCGCCGAGACGCGCGCCAAGCTGATCGCGGCCGCCCGCCACGCCTTCGGTACGATCGGCTACGCCGAGGCCTCGATGGACGATTTCACTGCCTCGGCGGGCCTGACGCGCGGCGCGCTCTATCATCACTTCGGCGACAAGAAGGGGCTGCTGCAGGCGGTGATCGCCGAGATCGACGGCGAGATGGCTGCGCGGGTGAACGAAGTTGCCGCGCGGGCGCCGACGCGCTGGCAGCACTTCGTCGATGAATGCACCACCTATATCGAGATGGCGCTGGAGCCGGAGATCCAGCGCATCATGTTCCGCGACGGCCCGGCGGTGCTCGGCGATCCCGCGCAGTGGCCGAACGCCAACGCCTGCACGGCTTCAATGACCGATCACCTGACCAAGCTGCAGGAAGAGGGCGTCGTCGTTCCCCACCTCGACCCCGAGACCGCGGCGCGGCTGATCAACGGCGCCAGCAGCCAGGCCTCGCAGCGCATCGCCAATTCGGACGAGCCGGAAGCGACATCGAAACAGGTGGTGGCGGCGTTCAAGCAACTGCTCGAAGGCTTGAAAAGCAAGTAGCATCCGGCAGGCGGATGAGGGGCAGCAACTTCTTCAATAATTGTCCCCCGCTCAAAATCGCGCCGACATTGACAATGGCAGGGGTGAGCGCATCCTTCCCGGCCATTCTCTGAGGCGGGGAGTCGGGGCCATGTGGGACTTCAGCATCGGCCGGTCGGTGTCCATCATGATGCGGACATGGCCGTTCATCGTCTTTCGTATGATCGTCTATTTCGGCATCACGCTCGCTTACATCATGGCGACCGGCACCGGCGCCAGCGTTGGCTATGGCGTCGGACACATCTCGACCGATCCTGACGGGCCGATGTCGTTTGCCTTGTGGGGCGGCGTCGTCGGCTTCGGCGTCGTCTCGATCGCCGTCTACTGGATCCGCGAATACATCCTCTATGTGCTCAAGGCCGGCCACATCGCCGTCATGGTCCATCTGATCGACGGCCACGACGTTCCCGACGGCCAGAACCAGATCGCCTATGCGAAGGAGGTTGTCACCCAGCGTTTCGCCGAGGCCAATATCCTTTTCGTCGTCGACCAACTGGTCAAGGGCGCCATCCGCGCCGTCACCGGACTGCTCGGCGGCATCGCCGCCTTCCTGCCCGTTCCGGGCTTGAGCGGCCTCGTCAGCTTCATCGACACCGTGATCCGCCTGTCGCTGACCTATGTCGACGAGATCATCCTCGGGTACAACATCCGCATCAATTCCAACTCGCCTTTCGAGACCGCCAGGCAAGGCGTCGTGCTCTACGCGCAGAACGGCAAGCACATGGTCAAGAACGCCGTCTGGCTGGCGGTGATCATGTGGGGCGTGTCCTTCGTCATCTTCTTGGCTATGCTGGCGCCTGCAGCCGCCATCCTCTGGGTCATGCCGGGGCAGCTCGCCGGCTGGGCCTTCGTGCTGGCCATCGTCTTTGCCTGGGCCTTCAAGGCTGCCTTCATCGAACCTTTCGCCATCGCTTCGCTGATGCAAGTCTATTTCGACACCATCGAGGGCCAGGTGCCCAATCCGGAATGGGACCGGCGCCTGGCCGAGACTTCCTCGAAATTCAGGGAACTCCGCGACAAGGCGCTTGGCTCCTTCGGCGGATCGCGCTGGGATGCGCCCCGGGCTGCTTGACTGGCAGCCCCTACCACGAAGGCCGCTTGATCACGGCTTCGGTCGTTCTCCGAGGTTGGCAATAGCCGATTTGAGCGGCGCCTCGCCGGCGCCGCAAAAGGTCTCGCTCATCACCAGCTCGGGCAGCGACAGGCGCCGGCCCCAGCCATGCGCTTCGAGATCCGGCCGCGGCGCGAATTCCGAGACGCGGCCGACGCAAAGATAGGCGATCGGCGTGACATGCTCGGGGATCGACAAAAGCCGCTTCAACGCCTCCGTCTCGATGATGCTCACCCAGCCGACGCCGACGCTCTCGGCCCGCGCGGCCAGCCAGAAATTCTGCACCGCGCAGACGGTGCTGTAGAGGTCCATTTCCGGATTGTGCCAGCGTCCCAGCGGCGAGTTCTTCGAGCGCTGCCGGTCGCAGGTGACGCAGAGGTTGAGCGCGCTTTCGCAGATGCCTTCGAGCTTCAGCTTGCGGTAGAGCGCCTGCCGTTCCGCCTCGATCGCCGGCAATTCCAACTCACGCGCGGCAAGGAACAGGTCGCGCACCTGCCGCCGCCGCTCGGAATCGCGGATGACGATGAAGTTCCACGGCTGCATATAGCCGACCGACGGCGCGTGATGGGCGGCGGTCAGCAGCCGCGCCAGCACGAAATCGTCGAGATCGTCCGAGACGAAATGGCTGCGCACGTCGCGTCGGGTAAACATGGCCCGGTAGACCGCGTCGCGCGCCAATTGGTCAAAGTCATCGCCGCCGGTGGCGGCCGTTTGTGCCTGCATCGCTTTTCCCCTTGGCGATAAGCAGTCCTCCGCCTGACCAAGCGGAAGACCATGTCTGCCGGGCCGGTCTTCTGGCTCGGGATCATCCCGCGTCCGGCGCCTTCCCGTCCAAGACAGTGGCGTTGCCGGCGCGGTCCCCCTCACAGCGTTGGGCACGCCACGGAGTTCAACCGTGTTCCCGATTCTCCCGCGTTGCGGGCACCAGGCAGCGGCGCGACTCTATCGCGAAGCTTCAGCCGCGCCAATGCCATCGGCGACAAATCAAGACGCGATTTTCCCCAGCCATTCGGCGCTCAAACATGGTCATCCGGGCTACGCATGCCTAGATTAGGCGCCATGACCACCCGTCTCTACACCCATCCGGTATTCCTGGAACACCTCACGCCGCCCGGCCACCCTGAGCGGCCGGACCGTTTGCGCGCCATCGAGCGCGTGCTGGATGACGAGGCTTTTGCGGCGCTCGACCGCGTCAAGGCGCCGGAAGGCGACGAGGCGACGATCCTATATGCGCACCCGGTGGATTTTGTTGCCCGCGTGCGTGCGGCCATCCCCGCGAGCGGCATCGTTTCGATCGATGCCGACACCAGCGCCAGCCCGAAGAGCTGGCAGGCCGCGGTGACGGCGATCGGCGCCGCCAATGCTGCGATAGACGATGTCTTCGAAGGCCGCGCCGCCAATGTGTTCGTTGCCGCCCGCCCGCCCGGCCACCATGCCGAAAAGACGACCGCCATGGGCTTTTGCCTGTTCAATACCGCGGCGATCGCCGCCCGCCATGCGCAGAAGAAGCATCAGGCCGAACGCGTCGCCATCGTCGACTGGGACGTGCATCACGGCAACGGTACCCAGGACATTTTCTGGGACGATCCGTCGGTCCTCTATTGCTCGACCCACCAGATGCCGCTTTATCCCGGCACCGGCGCCAAGAGCGAAACCGGCGCCGGCAACATCGTCAACGCGCCGCTCGCGCCGAGCACCGGCAGCGAGACGTTTCGCGACGCCTTCCTGTCGCGCGTGCTGCCCTCCGTCGATGCGTTCGCCCCCGACCTGATCATCATTTCCGCCGGGTTCGATGCACACCATCGCGATCCGCTGGCCGAGATCAACCTGACCGAGGATGATTTCGATTGGGCGACCGGCCAGCTGATGGACCGCGCCGGGCGCCACAGCGCCAACCGGCTCGTCAGCCTGCTGGAGGGCGGCTACGATCTGCAGGGACTGGCATTTTCGGTCGCCGCCCATGTCGGGCGGCTGATGAAGGGATGAATTATGGCTGATGAAGCTAACCAGGACGTCAAGGCGATGAGCTTCGAACAGGCGCTCGACGCGCTGGAGAAGATCGTCGATGATCTGGAGCGCGGCGATGTGCCGCTCGACCAGTCGATCCGCATCTATGAACGCGGCGAGGCGCTGAAGGCGCATTGCGACCGGCTGCTGAAGGCGGCCGAGGACAAGGTCGAGAAGATCAGGCTGTCGCGCGACGGCAAGCCGGTAGGAACGGAGCCGCTGGACGCCGAGTGAGGCATATTGATATTCAGGTGAGGCCGGCCTGCAAATGGCGGTCTCCTGCGCTTTCGGTGCTCACGTATTACAAGTACGCTCCACTCCGGTTCTCGGAAGCCACCATTTTCGGCGCGGGCTGACCTGAATCTCAACACACCTCGGTGCATAATCTCAGACCGGTTAGGGAAGAAAAGCAGGTAAGGAGTTCAAGCATGTGCCGAAACATCAAGACCCTGTTCAACTTCGAGCCGCCGGCGACCGACGACGAGGTCCATGACGCGGCCCTGCAGTTCGTGCGCAAGCTGAGCGGCTCCACCAAGCCGTCCAAGCGCAACGAGCATGCCTTCCACCATGCCGTCGAGGCGATCGCCGCCGCCGCGCGCGAGCTGCTCGATTCGCTTGAGACGACGCAGAATCCGCGCAACCGCGAGGAAGAGGCCGCCAAGGCGAAAGCCAGGTCCGCGCTCCGCTTCGCCTGAGGTCGTGACATGAGCTTCTTTCCGGGCAACGATCCTGAGGCCGGCGATGTCTTCGCCTGCGATCAGATCGAATTGATGGTCATCCCCAACGCCAAGGACATTGGCGGCTTCGAGGTCCGCCGCGCCTTGCCGACCGCAAAACGCAGGCTGGTCGGACCGTTCATCTTCTTCGATCGCATGGGGCCGGCGATCCTGCGCGCCGGCCATGCGATCGACGTGCGCCCGCATCCGCATATCGGGCTTTCCACCGTCACCTATCTGTTCGACGGCAAGATCAGGCATCGCGATTCGCTCGGCACCGAAATGGTGATCGCGCCCGGTGACGTGAACCTGATGACCGCCGGCCGCGGCATCGTCCATTCCGAGCGCACGCCGGAGGAGTTGCGCGGCGCGCCGATGTCGATCTCCGGCCTGCAAACCTGGCTGGCGCTGCCGGATAGCCAGGAAGAGATCGCCCCGGTATTCGCGAACACATCGGTGATCCGTCTGCCCGCGATCGATGCCGAAGGCGTCAGCGGCCGCGTCGTCATCGGCGAATTTTCCGGGCTGCGCTCGCCGGTCGCGACCGCCTCGGAGACGCTTTATGCCGATCTGCGGCTGGCGGCTGGCGCAAGCGTGAAAATCCCCGCCGATGCCGAGGAACGCGCCATCTACACGCTGGAAGGCGAGGTTTCGATCGCCGGAGATCGTTTTCCGGCTGAGCGGCTTCTGGTGTTCAAACCGGGCGAGGAAATCGTCGTCTCGTCCGAGCGCGGCGCGCATTTCATGCTGTTCGGCGGAGCGTCGCTGGGTTCCAAGCGTTATATCTGGTGGAATTTCGTTTCCTCCTCGAAGGAACGCATCGAGCAGGCCAAAGAAGAATGGAAGACGGGCCGCTTCGATATCGTTCCTGGCGATGAGGAAGAATTCATTCCGCTGCCGGAAGGTTAGAGCAGGATGGACATCCTGCGCGGACCGCGTCACTGACACGCATTTACATTGATGCGCCGTCAGCCTATCTCGCGTATATCAAAGCGCATATTTGAAGGTTAACCCAAGGTTAAGTTAACAGGCCGTCCCAAAGTGAACCCGAAGCCTGACACGCCGCTCCTCGACAAGGTCCGCATTCCTGCGGATTTGCGGGCGCTCGAGGAAAGCGAGCTGCCGCAGCTGGCGAGCGAACTGCGCACCGAGTTGATCGATGCCGTGTCGCATACGGGCGGCCATCTTGGCGCCGGGCTGGGCGTGGTCGAGCTGACGGTCGCCCTGCACTACGTCTTCAACACGCCGCAGGACCGGCTGATCTGGGATGTCGGCCATCAGGCCTATCCGCACAAGATCCTGACCGGCCGCCGCGACCGCATCCGCACGCTTCGCCAGGAGGGCGGCCTCTCCGGCTTCACCCGGAGAGCCGAGAGCGAATACGACCCCTTCGGCGCGGCGCATTCCTCGACCTCGATTTCCGCCGGCCTCGGCATGGCCATGGGCCGCGACCTCTCGGGCGGCCGCAACAACGTCATCGCCGTCATCGGCGACGGCGCCATGTCCGCCGGCATGGCCTATGAGGCGATGAACAATGCCGGCGCGCTCAATGCCCGCCTCATCGTCATCCTCAACGACAACGACATGTCGATCGCCCCGCCGACCGGCGCGATGAGCGCCTATCTGGCCCGGCTCGCCTCCGGCAAGGCCTATCTCGGCCTGCGCGATTTCGGCAAGAAGCTGACCTCCTATCTCGGCAAGCGCGCCGACAGCGCCATCACGCGCGCCGTTGAGCACGCGCGCGGCTATGTCACCGGCGGCACGCTGTTCGAGGAAATGGGCTTTTTCCACATCGGCCCGATCGACGGACACAATCTGGAGCACCTGATCCCGGTGCTGAGGAACGTTCGCGACAATGCCGACGGCCCGGTGCTGATCCATGTCGTGACCCAGAAGGGCAAGGGCTACGCGCCGGCGGAAGCTGCCGCCGACAAATATCACGGCGTCAACAAGTTCGACGTCATCACCGGCGCGCAGGCCAAGGCGCCGGCCAACGCGCCGAGCTACACCAAGGTCTTCGCCGAAAGCCTGATCCAGGAGGCGCGCGAGGACGACCGCATCGTGGCGATCACCGCCGCCATGCCGAGCGGCACCGGCCTCGACCTCTTCGGCGAGGTGTATCCGGCCCGAACCTTCGATGTCGGCATTGCCGAGCAGCATGCGGTGACCTTCGCCGCCGGCCTCGCCACCGAAGGCTACAAGCCCTTCGCCGCCATCTATTCGACCTTCCTACAGCGCGCCTACGATCAGGTCGTGCATGACGTGGCGATCCAGAAACTGCCGGTGCGTTTCCCGATCGACCGCGCCGGCTTCGTCGGCGCCGATGGCGCCACCCATTGCGGCGCGTTCGACACCACCTTCCTGGCCTCGCTGCCTGGCTTCGTGGTCATGGCCGCCGCCGACGAGGCGGAGCTTCGCCATATGGTGCGCACCGCAGCCGACTACGATGGCGGCCCGATCGCCTTCCGCTATCCGCGCGGCAATGGCGTCGGCGTCGACATGCCTGAGCGTGGCTCGGTGCTCGAAATCGGCAAGGGCCGCATCCTGAAGGAAGGTACCAAGGTGGCGCTTCTCTCCTTCGGCACGCGGCTGCAGGATTGCCTGCTGGCGGCGGAAGAGCTCGGCGCGGCGGGCCTTTCCACCACCGTTGCCGACGCCCGTTTCGCCAAGCCGCTGGACGAGGATCTCATCCGCCGCCTCGCCCGCTCGCATGAGGTTCTGGTGACGGTGGAAGAGGGCGCTGTCGGTGGCTTCGCCAGCCAGGTGCTGCATTTCCTCGCCCATGAAGGGCTTTTGGAAAACGGCCTCAAGGTCCGCCCGCTGATCCTGCCGGACGAGTTCATCGATCACGCCAAGCCCGAAAAGATGTATGCCGACGCGGGCCTCGACACCGCCGGCATCGTGCGCACGGTCTTTGCCGCCCTTGGCCATGGCGTTCAGGCGCAGCGCGCCTGAATCGAAATCTCAACGTGCTGAATCGCATTGCCGACTTCCGGTTGTAAGTATTTGTTAACGCTTTCGTTTGGCGGTTCGGTTACCTTGTCTTTTGGCCGATTTTCAACGGCGTCCTGCTAAGACCTTGGTCCTAGGCAGGGATAAGAACAATGAAGTCGCTTCTTAGTGGCATGGCTCTTCTGATTGCCATGACCACGCCGCTGGCAGCCGAAACGCGTTACGACCGCAACCTTGAAAAGGCGGTGGTCGACATCGTCGCCGGCAAGATGGGCAAGATCCGCGGCGGCTTTTCCTACAGGCAGGTTCCTCAGCTCGTGGTGCTGCCGGAAGCCGCACCGGCCGCGGCCGTTCCGGTTGAGCCGCGTAAGCATCCTTCCAACAAGGACGGCCTGATGCGGGCCGTCGAGCGCCCGGTATCGCGGACGGTTTTCTGATGCATGTCGCCCAAAAGTGCCTGGCGGTTTTGGGGCAACGACATGCATCGAACAAATGATGCATGTCGCCCAAAAGCGCCTGGCGGTTTTGGGACGACCACATGCATCAAACAAAAATTAGAACCACATATCGCGCACGCAGCGGCCGTCGCGCGGCAGGTCGTCAAAAGTATCGAGACCGTCGAAATGGTCTATCGGCAGGTCGGCGACGGCTTCCGGCGGCGCCAGCCGGACATTGACGGCGATGCGGGTGCGGCCGCTGGAGCCGGAGCGCAAACCGCGCCAGGCGAGCACGCAGGCGCATTTCGGGCAGAACAGGATCTCGAGCACGGGCTCTGCCACTTCAGCGCGCGTATAGGAACTCACCGGTCCCGCAACGCGGATGCGCTCGTCGACATAGTCGTAGGCCCAGAGCGTGCCATAGCGGCGGCAAAGCGTGCAATTGCAGGCCGTGATCGGGCCCGGATCGCCTTCCAGGGTCCAGTGGGCAGCGCCACAATGGCAGGTTCCCTTCAGCATCGCGTCCTCCCAAGGTGAAACGGCTTTTCGCCTCCGTATTCTGCCGCGTCATGCGCCATATTCAACACGCTGCCATTGCCTTCGCGGCTTGGTTTCGCCAATGAAGGCCGATGAACTCTCCGTTGCCAGCCAGCGCGCGCCTCAGGCTCGACGAACTGCTTGTCGAGCGCGGCCTGTTCGCCAGCCGTTCGCGCGCCCGCGACGCGATCGAACGCGGCACGGTCACCGTCGGCGGTGCTGTTGCCCGCAAGCCTGGCCAGTCCGTCGCGCCGGACTGCCTCGTTGCTATAAACGATCCCGCGCAGGCCTATGTCTCGCGCGCGGCGCTGAAGCTGATTGCCGGTCTAGACCGTTTTGGGCTCGATCCTTCGGGCAGCGAAGCGCTCGACATCGGCGCCTCGACCGGCGGCTTCACCCAGGTGCTGCTCGAGCGCGGCGCCGCCCATGTCACGGCGATCGATGTCGGCCATGGCCAGATCCATCCCGACATTGCCGGCAATCCTCGTGTGACGGTGATTGAAGGGCTCAACGCTCGCGACCTGACCGCCGCCGATCTCGGCGGCCGTATCCCGGATTTCCTCGTCTGCGACGTCAGCTTCATCTCGCTGAAGCTGGCGCTGCCGCCAGCGCTCGCCTTGGCGGGCGAGGGCGCCAGGGCGCTGCTGCTCGTCAAGCCGCAATTCGAGGCCGGCCGCAAAGCGATCGGTAAGGGCGGCCTGCTCAAGGATCCAAGCGATGCAGAATGCATCGCCGCCGGTCTGCGCGACTGGCTTGCCGGCATTTCCGGCTGGCGCGTGCTCGGGCTGCACCCGTCACCGATCGAAGGCGGCGACGGCAATCGCGAATTCCTGCTTGCCGCGATCAAGGACGGCGGACCACGATGAGCACGCGCTTCACCATCGCCAGACTTGGCGCGCAGGGCGATGGCATCGCTGTGGCCGAGGGTGGCGAAGTCTTCATCCCGTTCACGCTGCCGGCCGAGACGGTCACCGCGGCGCGCCAGAAGGATCGCGCGGCGCTGATGTCGGTGCTGGAGGCCTCGCCGCTCCGGGTCGAGCCGCCCTGCCGGCATTTCACCGAATGCGGCGGCTGCGCGCTGCAGCATTTTGAGACCGAGGCGTATCGCAAATGGAAGCGCGAGCGGGTGGTGCAGGCGCTGAAGGCCAAGGGCATCGCCTGCGAGATCGATGCGCTGGTGCCTTGCGCGCCGCAGACTCGCCGCCGCGTCGTCTTCAGCGCCCGGCGCACCGAGGCCGGCATGCTGCTCGGCTTCGTGCGCGCGCTTTCTTCCGAGATCATCCCGATCGAGGAATGCCCGATCTCGCTGCCGGCGATCGTTGCGTCGCTCGGTCGCTTGCGACGGCTGGCCGATCTGGTTTGCGCCACGCAGAAAGCCTTCCATATGACGGTCACCGTCACGGCTTCCGGTCTCGACGTCGCCGTTCAGGACGCTGGCAAGCTTGGCGACAACCAGCGTCGCATCGCCTCGAATTTCGTGATGGCCGAGGGGCTGGCGCGGCTTTCCGTAGATGGCGAGATCATCGTCGAGCCGAAGAAGCCGGTGGTGCAGTTTGGATCGGTCGCCGTCGCCGTTCCGCCCGGCGCCTTCCTGCAGGCGACGGAGGCCGCCGAGCAGGCGATGGCCGGTCTCGTCGGCCAGCACCTTTCGCGGGCGAAGAAGGTCGCCGACCTGTTCGCTGGCTGTGGCAGCTTCGCGCTCAGGCTCGCGGCGAAGTCGGAGGTCCATGCCGTGGAGGGAGACGCGCCGGCGCTCGCGGCGCTCGACCGGGCTTTCCGTTTCGCCAGCGGCCTGAAGCGGGTGACCAGCGAACGCCGCGACCTCTTCCGCCGGCCGCTGACCTTCAAGGAATTGAACGGATTCGACGGCCTGGTCTTCGATCCGCCGCGTGCCGGAGCCGAGGACCAGTCCAAGCAGATCGCCCGTTCGGACGTGCCGGTGGTCGCGGCCGTGTCCTGCAATCCGGTGACGCTGGCGCGCGACCTGCGCATTCTCCTCGACGGCGGCTATCAACTGAAGAGCGTGACGCCGATCGACCAGTTCCTGTGGTCGCCGCATGTCGAGGCCGTCGCGCTGCTGGAGAAACCGAAACGGCGCCGGTAGTCTACAACCGGTGGTTCGCGGAAATTTGTGAAGTCCCTGTTCTTTCGACGAAATTGCGCCCCAAAGCCGCCTTTTGCGCATCTTATCTTTGCGCAGTTTGGGAAACATTCCGGCCTCTCCGACGTTATTATTCTCGGACAGATGGCGGATAGCGGATTGCGGATGCAATGCGGACGCTTCAGAAACTCCTCGGCCTCGTCGTCGTTCTTATCTTTTTCGCCGTCAGCTCCGCGACCGGAGCACTGGCGCAAGGTGAAAAACGTCTGGCCTTCGTCATGGGCAATGGAGCCTATAAGACCGGCGAACTGGCGACGGCGGCCAATGACGCTGGCTTGATCGCACAGACATTGCAAGCCGCCGGGTTCGACGTGGTCGGCGCACGTGACGTGGATCAGGACTCGCTGCGCGGCGCGTTCCGCGATTTCATGGGGAAGGTGTCCGCCGCCGGTCCCGACGCCGTCGTTTTCGTCTATCTCGCCGGCCATGGCGTGCAGTTCGAGGGCGAGAACTACTTCCTGCCGGTCGATGCCCAGATCTCCAATCCGAACGACGTCCCGCTTCAGGCGATGCGGCTCTCCGATATCACAAAGCCGCTGTCCGGGCTGTCGACGAAGGTCAATATCGTCGTGCTCGACGCGGCGCGGCCAAATCCCTTCCCGAAGTGGAAGGAGCCGCTGGCCGGCGGCCTCGCATTGGTCGACCCCGACCCGAACATGCTGATCGCGTTCAACGCGGCTCCGGGAACGGTCGCACCCGAAGGCAAGGGCCCCTATGGCGCCTATGCTCAGGCGCTCGCCGAGATGATCCGCGAAGGCGGGTTGTCGCTTGACGAAGTGTTCGACCGCACACGTCTGCGCGTCAACGAGGTGACGCAAGGCGCGGAAGTGCCGTGGAATGCCTCGAAGATCACCACGCCGTTCATCTTCTTCGACCGTGCTGCGGACGCGCCCGCGCCCAAGGTGTCCGAGGCCGAATCCCGGTCCAATCGGACCAGGGCGATCCGCGATTTTAACGCCCACGACGCTTATGTCGCGGCTCTCGACCGCGACACGCTGAGCGGCTACCAGGAGTTTCTCGTCGCCTATCCGCACGATCCGATGGCCAAGCGGGTGCGAGCCATCATCGCAGCGCGGCGCGAGGCGATCACCTGGCGCGAGACCTGGCTGCAGGACACGCCGGAAGCCTACTGGTCCTACCTGGAGCGCTACCCGCATGGCCCGCATGCGTGGGACGCGCGCCGCCGGCTCGAGCATTTCGATGCTGCCCTAGAGCCGCCGGAGGAATTCACCGTCATTGTCTATGATGTGCCACCGCCGCCGGAGGAGGAGATCATCTACGTCGATAGGCCGGTGCTCTATTTCGACGATCCCGATTTCGACTTCGAGCCGCCGCCGCCGATCGCTGTGATCTTCCTGCCGCCGCCGCCGCCGGATTTCGTCGTGCTTGAGCCACCGCCGCCGCCGATCGACATCTTCGTGCTGCCGACGCCGGTGTTCGTGCCGATACCCGTGTTCATCAACCCGCCGCGCCACATCGTGCGGCCGCCGAACGACATCATCTTCAACAACATCCACAACACGACCGTCATCAACAACATCAACACGACGATCAAAAACGAGACGATCAATCAGGCCGCGCAGCCAAGCGCCGGTGTTCAGGTAGACCGCAGCACAGGCCCGAAGACGACCGAAGGCGCCGTTGGCGCCCGCGCGGATGCGCTGGCGGCCAAGGTCGCGTTGCCGCCGCTGCTGAAGAAGAGGGCGGCCAAGTTCCGTCAGGCCCCATCCAATCAGCAACAGGGCGCCTTGCCGCCGAAGCCTGGCAAGCGCGTTATTCAGGGCCAGCAGCAGCCTGGTGCCGTGACTCCGCAGCCGGAGACCCTGTCCAGAACCGGCAAGCTCTCAACCGATCACGCCTTGCCCGGAGCCAATGGCAAGAGGCTGCCGCTCGTCAACGGCAAGCCGGCGCTGAACGGCGAGAATTTGCCAGGCAACAAGTCCAGGAAGCAGTTCGGCAAGCAAGGCACCGTAGGCGGCAACCAGGAGGCGACGGGAAATGCCGGTGCCGCTGTTACCGGAGAGCAGGGCACGGCTCAGCAGAAGGGCAAGAGGTTCCGCAAGCTGCCGACCGTCAACGGTGCGCCGGCCGAGAAAGGGCTGAGTGCCGAGGAGAGGTTCAGGAAGAATAATCCGAACGCCTTCTCCGATCAGAACACCGGCAAGCCGAAAAAGCTGAAGCGCAAGGATTTGTCCGCCAGCCAGTCCACTGTCGAACCAAGCGATCAGGGCCCGGCCAGCGGAAACAAAGGCAGGAAGTTCCGCAAGCTGCCGACCGTCAACGGTGAGCCGGCCGAAAACCGGCCTAGCGTGCGGAAGCGGCTCAGGAAGAACAATCCGGAGGTGTTCTCCAACCAGGGTCAGGGTTCGGGCGACGAGAGCGCCAAGAGCAGGAATTTCCGCAGACTGCCGACCGTCAACGGTGAGCCAACCGACAACGGACCGGCCGTGCAGAAGCGGTTCAGGAGGGAAAATCCGGAAGAGTTCTCCAACGAGAATCAGGGCTCGGCCAACAGGGTTGACAGGAGCAGGAAGTTCCGCAGGCTGCAGAACAACGAGGAAGGGACCGCCGGCCCGGAGGTCAACGTCCAGCGCAACTTCAAGGTCAACAGGCCGCACGAGAATGCGCAGCGCCAGTTCAGGCAGGAAAGGCCAAACGAGCAGGTGCTCCGGCCGCAGAGATCGGAGCCGAGGCCGGAATTCCGCGCGCAGCCGAGACCGCAGATGCAAGAGCGGCGTGTCCCGCAGGAGCAGCCGCAGCAGCAACTCAAGAGGAAGCCGTCTTGCGGACAGCAGGGCGAACCGGCCTGCAACCAGTAGGCTGGCGCGGTCGGACCCGCGCCTTACCTTTGCGAGCCGATTTTTCGGCCATGAACTTGCAAGGCAGGGGCGCCGGTCTGTAGCGCGTATCAACCGTCAAAAGCGGAATGCCTCGGCTCTCGCAGGCCGCTCGGCCTACACGCCTGGCGGCGTCCGTCAGGTCTTCGGCGTGCCGCCCCGCTGATTGATCGACACCCAGACGTTCGGGTTCTGCTGCGACTGGCGTTTCAGGAAATAATAGCCGGTCGCGTTCCAGGGCCGGACCTCGTCGGCCAGATTGTCGAGCACCAGATCGCCCTTGTCCGTCTTCACCGTCAGGATGGTGTGGCCTTCATTGTTCAGGTCGCGCACCACCGTCATCAGCAGCGCTTGTCGGGGAAATCCCGCTTCCATGAGAAGCTTGCGCTTGTAGAGCGCGTAGATCTTGCAATCGCCCTTGCCGTCCACCGGATAGTCCCAGTGGTCCATCATAGTGCCCCAGTGATCGTAATTGCTGACGGGCTTGATGGCGCGGTTCGCCTTCTGGTTTATCCGCTTGATGGTGCGCAGGGTCTGTGCGGTCAGCTTGACGTTCGCGGCCGGCAAAGCCGCCACCTTGCATTCTTTCGGCCGGCGGCCGCAGAAATCGAGCCAGCCATAGGGGACGCTGGTGCGTCCTCCAACCGACGCGGAGCGGACCCTTTCCGCGGAAGGCTGCGTCGATGGCCGCTTGAACAGTGTCGACTGCGCCGCTGCCGTGTCTACGGATAGCGACGTCGTACCAATCAACGAAACGAGGCCGAGAAGGAAACAAGAGGTCAGGACGCCAGGGGAACGCAGCACTGCCAACACCACCGCAACGAGAAGACTGGTGACGAGTTAACGCGGAAACGGCGGTCCAATCAATTGAACAATTAATAATTTCCTAACACGATCGTGTTCGCGTCCGACGAGGCCGCTACGCCTCTTCAAGGATTGGCATCAATCGCGAGCGTGGCGCCGCTGCGCTTCGGCAAGGACGCCCGCATCCATTTCTTCCAGCGTCTTCGCACCATGCTGCAGGACGCCAAACACGTCCTCCGGCCGCGTCGGCGCAAAGGCCGGCACCGGCTTCAAAAGAACGCCCTCTGGCGTGTCTTCGACCTGCAGGCGCGTGCCAGCACCCCAGCCCCTTCGTTTCCGGATGGCGCTGGGCAGGGTCACCTGTCCCTTGGTCGAGACGGTCGTTGTGAGTTTTTCGGAGCGGGCCATTTGGGCTTGATAATACCCAAACGGCCCCCATGCCTCAAATCCTGGTGCCGCCCACCGTCATCTGGTTCATCCTCAGATGCGGCTGGCCGACGCCGACGGGCACGCCCTGTCCGGCCTTGCCGCACATGCCGATGCCATTGTCGAGCTTCATGTCGTTGCCGATCATGGCGACGCGATGCATGGCGTCGGGCCCGTTGCCGATCAGCATCGCGCCCTTGATCGGCTGCGTCACCTTGCCGTCCTCGATCATGTAGGCCTCGGTGCAGCCGAACACGAACTTGCCGGACGTGATGTCGACCTGGCCGCCGCCGAAGGAAACGGCATAGATGCCGTTCTTGACCGAGGCGATGATGTCTTCCGGCGGCATGTCGCCCGCGGTCATGTAGGTGTTGGTCATGCGCGGCATCGGCTGATGCGCGTAGCCCTCGCGCCGGCCGTTGCCCGTCGCCTTCATGCCCATCAGCCGGGCGTTCTGGCGGTCCTGCATATAGCCGACCAGTCTGCCGTCCTCGATCAGCACGTTGCGCGCCGAAGGTGTGCCTTCGTCGTCGACGGTGAGCGAACCGCGCCGCTCGGCGATCGTGCCGTCATCGACCACGGTGACGCCCTTTGCCGCGACTTGGCTACCCATAAGGCCGGCGAAGGCCGAGGTCTTCTTGCGGTTGAAGTCGCCTTCCAGCCCATGGCCGACCGCCTCGTGCAGCATCACGCCCGGCCAGCCGCTGGAAAGCACGATGTCGAACGTGCCTGCGGGCGCCGGAACGGCCTCGAGATTGACCAGCGCCTGCCTCAGCGCCTCGCGCGCGGCATGCTTCCAACTCTCCTCGGTAAGGAACTCGCCAAAGCTCTTGCGGCCGCCCATGCCGTAGGAGCCGCTCTCCTGCCGGTCGCCGTCGCCGACCACCACCGAGACGTTGATCCTGACCAGCGGCCGGATGTCGCGAACGATCTGGCCATCGCCGCGCACGATCTCGACATGCTGCCAGGAGGCCGCGAGCGAAGCCGTCACCTGGCGTACGCGCGGATCGGCGGCGCGCAGCCAGGCGTCGATCTCCTGCAACAGCTTGGCCTTTGCCTCGAAACTGGGCGAGGGGATGGGGTTCTCGTCGCCATAGAGGTGGCGATTGGTGCGGGCGGGCGCCGCGGCGAGCGTACCGGAGTAACCGCCCTTGACCGCCGAGACGGCATCGGCCGCGCGCAGCAGCGAGGCTTCGGAAAGATCGCTGGAATGGGCATAGCCGCTGGCTTCGCCTGCGACGGCGCGCAAGCCAAAACCCTGGTCGGTGTTGAAATTGGCCGTCTTCAGCCGGCCGTTGTCGAACATCAGCGCTTCGCTCTCGCTGTATTCGAGGAATAGTTCGCCGTCGTCGGCGCTCTTGATGGTGTCGGCGACGATCTCTTTGACGCGGTCGTCGGAAATGTCGAATTGGCCGATCAGGCTGTTCATGGCAGGGCTGTCCGCTGGCGGTTTCGTCTTCCCCCGATGTAGGGGCGAAGACAGGTCAAGACAATCGCCACCGTTTACACGGGATCGTCATCGCCGCGGGCCGACTTGACGACCGCATTGCAACGCCGGGCTCAGGGCAGGGCGGCGAAGCCTTCGGCGAATCCCTTCAGATCGACGGGAATGCCGATGCCTTCCTCCGGCGTCTGGAACACGATGAAAGTGGCCGAGGTGCCGCTCTTCAGCGTGTCGAGCAGCGGCTTCTCGAGGATCACTTCCGCATAGCAGCCGTCCTGGAAGCAGCGCACGAAATAGGCGCGGCCGATGTCCTTGCCGTCGACATTGAGGCCAAGCCCATTGGGCAAGAGCACGCCGAGCGGCGCCAGCACCCGCAGGATCTCGGCCTTGTTGTCGGCGGTGCGCAGCACCACCACCGAAAGCCCCATTTCCGGACGATCCTCGGCGACGACGTTCTGCATCATCACGCATTGCTCGGAGGTCGCGCCGGCCGGCGTGTCGCAGATGATCGACCACGCTCCATGCGTCGACTTGACAGTGCCGCTGGGCGGCGCGGCGGTCTGAGGTGGCGCGGCGCTCGCCACGCCGGTCAGGCCGGCGCCAAGCAAGGCGGCAAGGAAGACGACCTTCGCCAAGGGTCTCGAAAGCCAGGAAGTCATGACGGCTCCATTGCGAATCAGGGCACTTTAAGCTGCGCCAAGGCCAAGTAAAGGACGAGACCATCGCCGGCCCGCCCAGATACCGGCAATTACGCGCTTTTCCAGAGCAAATTCGCCCGAATTGCGACCACCCGGCGTGCACCGCCCCGATGGCCGGGGATGCCCTTTAGGTTGCGCGCAAAAATGCCGCACGGTTTCGCCCGCTCCTTCCTTGCGGAGGGAATTAGAGTATGGTTTGAACCAGCTAGGGACAGACCGGGATTCCCAATCCCGGCGTCGTTCGTTATTGGTGCGATCCGATTGCAGGAAGTGGGAGACGAGAGGGCGATGAGAAAATTCATGGCAAGCGCCAGGCTTCTGGCAGGTGCCGCGGGTGCTGGCGCGCTCCTCTCCGGCGTGCCCGCCTATGCGGATCAGCCGCAGCCTTGGGAGACTGCCTTCCAGGCGCCCGCGACCGAAATGATGCGGCAGATCGAGTGGTTCGGGAACTACACGATGTGGTTCGTCGTCCCGATCACAGTCCTGGTGCTGGCGCTGCTTGCCGTTTGTGTCCTGAGGTTCCGCGCCAGCGTGAACCCGGTTCCTTCCAGGACCAGCCACAACACGCTGATCGAGGTGATCTGGACGGTCGGACCGGTGATCGTGCTGCTGCTCATCGCTATCCCATCCTTCCAGCTGCTCACCGCGCAGTACACGCCGCCGGAAGAAGCCAAGCTCACCGTCAAGGCGACCGGCAACCAATGGAACTGGGACTACGAATACCAGATCGACAAGAGCTTCTCCTTCAACTCGGCCGTTCTCCAGGACGCTGACCGCGCCAAGGCCGGCAAGGAAGACCGCAACCTTTATCCGCGCCTGCTCGCCGTCGACAACGAGCTGGTGGTGCCGGTCAACACCATGACCCGCGTGCTGATCACCGCCACCGACGTCATCCACTCCTTCGCCGTGCCGTCCTTCGGCATCAAGATGGACGCCGTGCCCGGCCGCACCAACGAGACCTGGTTCAAGGCGGAGAAGGAAGGCCTCTATTACGGCCAGTGCTCGCAGCTCTGCGGCAAGGATCACGCCTACATGCCGATCGCGGTTCGCGTCGTGTCCGACGCGCAGTTCAAGACCTGGATGGAGACGGCCAAGACCGACGTGCCGGCCGCCAACAAGGCGCTGATGGCCGCGATCGATGGTACCAACAAGGTAGCGGCCGCCGGCAACTGACGCCGCGGGTTAGCAAGATTTAGGGAACGGAGCGGAATATGGCAGAGGCTGCAGCTCACGACCACCACGACCACAGGCCGCATGGCTGGGTCCGCTGGGTGTACTCGACCAACCACAAGGACATCGGCACGCTCTATCTGATCTTCGCGATCATCGCCGGCGTTATCGGCGGCGCGCTCTCGGTCGCCATCCGCATGGAGCTGCAGGAGCCGGGTATCCAGATATTCAGCGGTCTGGCTCAGATGGTCTACGGCATGCAGGGCGACGCCGCCATCGACGGCGGCAAGAGCATGTACAATGCCTTCGGCGCCGCGCACGGCCTGATCATGATCTTCTTCATGGTGATGCCGGCCCTGATCGGCGGCTTCGCCAACTGGATGGTGCCGATCATGATCGGCGCGCCGGACATGGCCTTCCCGCGCATGAACAACATCTCCTTCTGGCTGCTGCCGCCGGCCTTCCTGCTGCTGCTCGGCTCGATGTTCGTGCCGAGCGCGCCCGGCGCATTCGGCGTCGGCGGCGGCTGGACGATCTATCCGCCGCTCTCGACCTCCGGCCAGCCTGGCCCGGCGATGGACCTCGCGATTCTGTCGATCCATATCGCCGGCGCTTCGTCGATCCTCGGCGCGATCAACTTCATCACCACCATCTTCAACATGCGCGCGCCCGGCATGACCATGCACAAGATGCCGCTGTTCGCCTGGGCGGTGCTGATCACGGCCTTCCTGCTGCTCTTGTCGCTGCCGGTTCTGGCTGGTGGCATCACCATGCTGCTCACCGACCGCAACTTCGGCACATCCTTCTTCGTGCCTGACAATGGCGGTGATCCGCTGCTCTTCCAGCACCTGTTCTGGTTCTTCGGCCACCCCGAGGTGTACATCCTGATCCTGCCGGGCTTCGGCATTATCAGCCACATCGTCTCGACCTTCTCGAAGAAGCCCGTCTTCGGCTATCTCGGCATGGCCTACGCCATGGTCGCGATCGGCGCCGTCGGCTTCATTGTCTGGGCGCACCACATGTACACAACCGGCCTGTCGCTCGACACGCAGCGCTATTTCGTGTTCGCCACCATGGTCATCGCGGTGCCGACCGGCGTGAAGATCTTCTCCTGGATCGCCACGATGTGGGGCGGCTCGATCTCCTTCAAGCCGCCGATGCTGTGGGCGCTGGGCTTCATCTTCCTGTTCACGATCGGCGGCGTCACCGGCGTTCAGCTGGCCAATGCCGGTCTCGACCGCTCGCTGCACGACACCTATTTCGTGATCGCCCACTTCCACTACGTGCTGTCGCTGGGCGCGGTGTTCGCCATCTTCGCCGGCTGGTACTACTGGTTCCCGAAGATGACCGGCTACATGTATTCGCCGGTGATCGCCAACACCCACTTCTGGGTCACCTTCATCGGCGTCAACCTGATTTTCTTCCCTCAGCACTTCCTCGGTCTCGCCGGCATGCCGCGCCGCACCGTCGACTATCCGGATGCGTTCGCCGGCTGGAATATGGTCTCGTCCTACGGCTCCTACATCGCGGCCGTCGGCGTGGCGATTTTCCTCTACGGTGTGTTCGAGGCGTTCCAGAAGAAGCGCGTCGCCGGCGCCAATCCGTGGGGCGAGGGTGCCACCACGCTCGAATGGCAGCTGCCTTCGCCGCCGCCGTTCCACCAGTGGGAACAGTTGCCGAAGATCAAGTAAGCAGCGATGCATGCGAGGCCGCCGGTGAGCCGGCGGTCTTGGCCAACGGAATGATGGACGTTAAGTACGCATGGCCCTTGCCGACGACAGATTGATGGAGAAAGCGGGCTTTCACATGTCGGAAGCGACCGCGGGCGATTTCTTCGCCCTCCTGAAGCCGCGCGTCATGTCGCTGGTCGTCTTCACGGCCTTTGTCGGCATGGTCGCCGCGCCCGTCGCCATCAATCCGCTGCTTGCGGTGATTGCCATCCTGGCAATCGCCATCGGTGCTGGCGCCTCGGGCGCGCTCAACATGTGGTACGACGCCGACATCGATGCGGTAATGACCAGGACCGCCGGCCGTCCGGTGCCAGCCGGCCGCGTCACGCCCGGCGAGGCGCTGAGCTTCGGCCTGGTGCTCTCCGTTCTGTCGGTGATGACGCTTGGCGTGCTGGTCAACTGGCTGTCTGCGGCGCTTCTTGCCTTCACCATCTTCTTCTACGCCGTCATCTACACGATGTGGCTGAAGCGCTGGACGCCGCAGAACATTGTCATCGGTGGCGCCGCCGGCGCCATTCCGCCGGTGATCGGCTGGGCGGCCGTGACCGGATCGGTCAGCCTCGAAAGTCTGATCCTGTTCCTCATCATCTTCCTCTGGACGCCGCCGCATTTCTGGGCGCTGGCTTTGTTCAAGTCCGATGATTACGCCCGCGCCGGCATCCCGATGATGCCGAACGTCGCCGGTCAAGCCTCGACCCGCCGTCAGATATTTGCCTATGCGCTGATCCTCGCGCCGGTTGGTGTGCTGCCCTGGGTCCTCGGCTACACCACCGCTGCCTATGGCGCCGTCTCCGCCGCGCTGGGCGCGGGCTTCGTCTGGTATGCCTGGAAGGTGCTGGGCATGAGCGACGGCGACCGCGCGATGAAGCCGGCCAAGGCGCTGTTCGGCTATTCGCTGCTCTATCTCTTCGCCGTCTTCGCCGCCTATCTCGTCGACAGCGTGGTCGGGCGCGCCCTCATGACGGGGGGAGCATGACCGTGGCCGACAAGAACCTCGAACTGGTCACCTTGACCGAACGCCAGCAGAAGGCGCGGCGCAACCGCTCCGTCGCTATCGGCGTGGCGCTGGCCGCGCTCGTCATCATCTTCTACGTCGCGACCCTGGTGAAGTTCGGCCACAACGCTTCCGGCCTCATGCCGACGAATTTGATGTAAGGCGGCGATGAGCGGCGAGATCAGACCCATCGGCAAGAACAGCAACCGCATCGTCGTGGCGGTCTGCCTTGCCTTCTTCACCGGAATGGTCGGCATGGCCTACGCGGCGGTGCCGCTCTACAAGATGTTCTGTCAGGCCACCGGCTATGGCGGCACGACGCAGCGCGCCGAGAAGCAATATGCCGGCCGCGTGCTCGATCGTGACATCACCATCCGCTTCGACGCCAACACCAATGGCATTCCGTGGCAGTTCGAGCCCGTCGCCCGCTCGGTGACGATCAAGATCGGCGAGACCACACAGGCGCATTACAGCGCGACCAACAATTTCGATCGCCCCATCACCGGCCGCGCCTCCTTCAACGTGCAGCCGGAAATGGCAGGCGCCTATTTCAACAAGGTGGAGTGCTTCTGCTTCACCGACACGACGCTGAAGCCCGGCGAGACGCTGGACATGCCGGTCGTGTTCTATGTCGATCCAGACATCGTCAACGTGCCGGAACTGAAGGACTTGAAGACCATCACCCTGTCCTACACGATGTTCCCGGTCGAAAAGAAACAGCCGGTCGCATCGTCCGCGCCGGCCGCTGGCAGCAGCAACAAAGTTCCAGATTCCGAAGCAAGCCTCGGGGGTTGATATGGCAGACGCGCACGCAAAACCGAACCACGACTACCATCTCGTCAATCCGAGCCCCTGGCCTTTCCTGGGCTCGATCGGCGCGCTGGTCACGGCCATCGGCGGCGTCTGCCTGATGCAGTATCTGAAGGCGGGCAACTTCCCGATCTTCGGCCACAACATCGCCAATCCGTGGCTGTTCTTCATCGGCCTGATCATCGTGCTCTACACGATGTTCGCCTGGTGGTCGGACACCATCAAGGAAGCGCATGAGGGCCACCACACGCGTGTCGTGTCGCTGCACCTGCGCTACGGCATGATCATGTTCATCGCCTCCGAGGTGATGTTCTTCGTCGCCTGGTTCTGGGCCTTCTTCGACGCCAGCCTGTTCCCCGGCGAGGTGGCGCAATATGCCCGCGCCACCTTCACCGGCGGCGTCTGGCCGCCGAAGGGCCTGGAGGTTCTCGACCCCTTCCACCTGCCGCTCTATAACACCATCATCCTGCTCCTGTCGGGCACGACGGTGACCTGGGCGCACCACTCGCTCATTCATGGCGACCGCAAGGGCCTGATCAACGGCCTGGTGCTGACCGTCGGCCTCGGCATGCTGTTCACCATGGTGCAGGCCTACGAGTACATGCACGCCCCCTTCGGCTTCAAGGATTCGATCTACGGCGCCACCTTCTTCATGGCGACCGGCTTCCACGGCTTCCACGTCATCATCGGTACCATCTTCCTGCTCGTCTGCCTGGTGCGCGCGATGCGCGGCGACTTCACCCCGAAGCAGCATTTCGGGTTCGAGGCGGCCGCCTGGTACTGGCACTTCGTCGACGTGGTCTGGCTGTTCCTGTTCAGCGCGATCTATGTCTGGGCCTCGAACGGCGCGATGATCGAAGCCCATTAAAATCAACGGCTTTCGGAATCCCAATAAGGCGGCTGCGGCGACGTGGCCGCCTTATCTTTTTGAGCGAAAGGGTCTACGGTGCGGACATGAGCGAAGACAAGGCGATTGAAGACAAGGCGACTGAAGACAGGGCGATCGAAGACAGGGCGATCTGGCCCCCCATCGACCCGGTTTCGGCCGGACTGCACGGCCGCTGCCCGCGCTGCGGCGAGGGCAAGCTGTTCTCCGGCTTCCTCACCGTCGGCAAGCGCTGCTACAATTGCGGCCTCGACTATTCCTTCGCCGATGCCGGCGACGGCCCGGCTGTCTTCGTCATCCTGATCATCGGCTTCATCGTCGTCGGCCTGGCGCTGTGGATGGAAGTGACGCTCAGCCCGCCGCTCTGGCTGCATTTCATCTTGTGGATACCGCTGGCGCTGGTGCTGTGCCTGACGGCATTGCGCCTCATCAAGGGCGTGCTGATCACCCTGCAATATTCGAAGAAGGCCGCGGAAGGCAGGCTGGACTCGGGCCAATGAGCGAAGCGACCAGTTCGGCTGCCGGCCGTTCGCGGCCGCGCAATGCATTGCTGCTTGGGCTCGGCCTTGTCCTGTTCGCCATTCTCCTCGGTCTCGGCACCTGGCAGGTCCAGCGCCTTCACTGGAAGGAGGGCCTGCTCGAGACCATCGACCGGCGCACCCATGCGGCGCCGCTGCCACTGGCCGATGTCGAGAGAGAGTTCGCCGCCACCCACGATGTCGACTACACGCCGGTGACGGTGACCGGTACTTTCCTGCACCAGGGCGAGCGGCATTTCTTCTCGACCTGGGAAGGCGATACCGGCTTCAACGTCTACACGCCCCTGCAGCTCGACGACGGCCGTTTCGTGCTCGTCAACCGCGGCTTCGTTCCCTACGATCTCAAGGACCCGGCCAGGCGCCGGCAGGGCGAGGTCGCCGGCAAGGTGACGGTGACCGGGCTCGCCCGCAATCCGCTGCCGGAAAAACCCTCGATGATGCTGCCCGACAATGATGTCGCCAAGAACATCTTCTACTGGAAGGACCGCGACGTCATGGCCTCGAGCGCGGGCCTGCCTGCCGGCGCCGTGCTGGTGCCGTTCTTCATCGACGCCGACAAGACGCCGAATGCCGGCGGCCTGCCGGTCGGCGGCGTCACCATCATCGATCTGCCGAACAACCATCTGCAATATGCCGTCACCTGGTACGGCCTTGCCGCCGCCCTTGCCGCCGTGCTCATCCTCAGGCTCCGCCGCACGGCGAAAGAAGGGTGAACGCCGCCGCTCTTGACAGGGCAGGGGTGCACGTCTCATTTCGCCTCCAGCTTTCCGACTGAACCGGCCCGTTTCATGATTGAGAAAAAGCCACCGCTGACCATCAGGCTCTGCCAGCCGCGCGGCTTCTGCGCCGGCGTCGACCGCGCCATCCAGATCGTCGTGCTGGCGCTGAAGAAATACGGTGCGCCGGTCTATGTCCGCCACGAGATCGTGCACAACCGCTATGTGGTCGAGGGGCTGCAGAGCCTGGGCGCCGTGTTTATCGAGGAACTATCCGAGATCCCGCCCGAGCATCGGCGGTCACCGGTCGTCTTTTCCGCGCATGGCGTGCCGAAATCGGTGCCGGCCGACGCCGAGGCGCGCAACCTCTTCTATCTCGACGCCACCTGCCCGCTGGTGTCGAAGGTGCACAAGCAGGCGATGCGCCACCAGCGGCTCGGCCGCCACGTGCTGTTGATCGGCCATGCCGGCCACCCGGAGGTGATCGGCACGATGGGCCAACTGGCGGAAGGCGCCGTCACCCTGATCGAGACCGAGGCGGACGCAGCAACCTTCGTGCCGGCGGACCCGGCGGCGCTTGGCTTCGTCACCCAGACGACATTGTCGGTCGAGGACACTGCCGGCATCATCCGGGCGCTTGAGCAGCGCTTCCCCGAACTTCATGCGCCGGCGGCCGAATCGATCTGCTATGCCACCACCAACCGGCAGGAGGCGGTGAAGGAAACGGCAGCCGGCGCCGACCTCTTCCTCGTCGTCGGCGCGCCCAACTCGTCCAACTCGCGGCGTCTCGTCGAAGTGGCGGAACGCGCCGGCGCCGCGATGTCGCTTCTCGTGCAGCGGGCTTCCGAAATTCCGTGGGATGAGATCGGCGAGATTTCGACGCTCGGCCTGTCGGCCGGCGCCTCGGCGCCGGAAATCATCGTCGACGAGATCATCGACGCGTTCCGGCGGCGCTTCGACGTCACCATCGATCTGGCCATCACGGCCACCGAAACGGAGGATTTTCCGGTGATGCGGGTGTTGCGCGATGTCGAACTGACGGCGGCCGACATGGCCTTCGTCAACGGAGCCGCGTGAACCCAAATGGCTGTCTACACCGACGTCAACGAAAACGAGCTCAGCACGTTCTTGAAAGCCTATCCGGTGGGCGAGCTCTTGTCCTACAAGGGCATCGCCGAGGGCACCGAGAACTCGAATTTTCTCGTCCACGCCTCCACAGGGTCCTACATCCTGACGCTCTACGAGAAGCGCGTCGACAAGGCCGATCTGCCCTTTTTTCTCGGCCTGATGGGCCATCTGGCGCGAAAAGGCATTTCCTGCCCGCTTCCGGTCACCGCGCATGACGGCACCGTCATCGGCACGCTCGCCGGCCGCCCCGCCGTCATCATCACCTTCCTCGAGGGCCTCTCGCTCAGGCGCCCGACCGCAGCGCATTGCGCCGAGGTCGGCAAGGCTCTGGCCGCGCTCCATCTGGCCGGCCGGGATTTTCCGATGAAGCGGCCGAACGCGCTTGCCATCGATGGCTGGCGCAGGCTCTGGGCCGCATCGCGCGACCGCGCCGACGAGGTCGAGCCGGGGCTGGCGGCCGAGGTCGACGCCGACTTCCTCGACTTCGAGCGCAACTGGCCGGCCGGTCTGCCGCAAGGCATCATCCATGCCGATCTCTTCCCGGACAATGTCTTCTTCCTCGGCGAGAAGCTCTCGGGCCTGATCGACTTCTATTTCGCCTGCGACGACCTCTACGCCTACGATGTCGCCACTTGCCTCAACGCGTGGTGCTTCGAGAAGGATTTTTCCTTCAACCTCACCAAGGGCACGGCGCTGCTTGCCGGCTACCAGTCGGTGCGGCCGTTGCAGAGCGAGGAAAAGGCGGCGCTGCCGATGCTGGCGCGCGGCTCGGCGCTGCGCTTCATGCTGACCAGGCTCTACGACTGGCTGACCATTCCCAATGGCGGGCTGGTGATGAAGCGCGATCCGACCGAATATATACGCCGCATGCGCTTCCACCGCGCGATCAAGTCTCCTTCCGAATACGGGCTGACATGAGCAAAGAGATCGAGATCTTCACCGATGGCGCCTGCTCCGGCAATCCCGGGCCCGGCGGCTGGGGCGCGGTGCTGCGCTACAACGGCGTCACCAAGGAACTGTCGGGCGGCGAGGCGGAGACCACCAACAACCGCATGGAACTGCTTGCCGCCATCACGGCGCTCAATGCGCTGAAGGAGCCCTGCACGGTCGACCTCTACACCGACAGCAAATACGTCATGGACGGCATCTCCAAATGGATCCATGGCTGGAAGAAGAACGGCTGGAAGACCGGCGACAAGAAGCCCGTCAAGAACGGCGAGCTCTGGCAGGCGCTCGACGATGCCAACCGGCGCCACAAGGTTATCTGGCACTGGGTGAAGGGCCATGCAGGCCACCCCGAGAACGAGCGCGCCGACGAACTGGCGCGGCAAGGCATGGCGCCGTTCAAGAAAGGGCCGGTCAAGCCTGCAGCGGCTTCGCAGCCAGTGGCGCGTGCAAAGCAGCCGTCGGTCGCAAAGGCTCGCCGCTCGACCCAGAGCTATTGATCTCCGCAGCTCTCTGACCGGAGGAGTTCTGTCGTGCCGATCGCCTACTACATCACGCATCCCCAGGTTCAGATCGATGCCAGCATCCCGGTGCGGGAGTGGGGGCTGTCCGACATCGGCAGAGCCAGAGCATTTGCGATGCTCGATCAGCCCTGGATCGGGTCGATCCGGCGCATCGTCTCGTCGGGTGAGCGCAAGGCGATCGAAACCGCCGAAATCCTCGCAAAGCGTCTCCGTCTTACCGTCGAGGTGAGGGAACGCATGCACGAGAATGACCGATCGGCAACGGGTTTCCTGCCGTCGCACGAATTCGAGGTGGTTGCCGACCAGTTCTTCGCCAATCCACACGACAGTGTTCGCGGATGGGAGCGAGCCGTTGATGCCCAAACTCGTATCGCGAGCGAGGTCGACGCTGTGCTCGGCGTCGACGACACCCAGGACATCGCCTTCGTCGGCCACGGAGGAGTGGGAACGCTTTTGCTGCTCCATCTAAGCGGACGGGAAATCAGCCGCGAAGCTGATCAACCGGCCGGTGGCGGCAACTACTTCGCATACGATATCGGCGCGCGACGCATCGTCCACGGATGGCGGCCGATCGACAGGCCGGCGCCACAGCACAGCAGTTAACCACTCGAGAATTCAGCGGATCATCAGCGCCGTGGAGAACAGGCCGAGCGCGAATACCGTGTGCGACACCAGATTGAGCATGCGGACCAGCATCGGGTTGGGCAGTTTCGATGCAGCCCACCCTGCACCCATCCCGGGCGCCAGCAGGAACCAGCCGGCGCCGACGGTGACGATGCCGAGGATGAAGGCCGGCAGGAAGGTCGGCGCGGCGAGCCAACCGGCGCCCGCGAGCACGACCAGGATGACGCCGTAAAGGATGCCGACGAGATAGTGGAACGCCCAGCCCAGCGCCTTTTCATGCGGATAGGGCGCGGCCTGGCCGATATCGTCGTGGAACACTTTTTCGGGCAGATGCCGGACCCAGCGGCCGACCAGGCCCCAGTTCGGCCGCGGCAGGCCGAATGCCTTGTTGAGGACAATCGCCCAGACGTCCATGAAGACCGTGGCGCCGATGCCGATCGCGACGGCGCCAGACGATATCGAGCATCAGAGCTGCTCGAGGATCTTGGCCGCGCCGCTCTCGTCGACGCCCGGCTTGGTTTCGACATTGAGCGCCACGACCTTGCCGTCGTCGACGATCATCGAAAAGCGCTTCGAGCGCAGCCCCATGCCGTTTGCGGAGAGGTCGTTGTCGAGCCCGACCGATTTGGCGAAATCGCCGCTGCCGTCGGCCAGAAAGAGGATCTTGCCTTCGCCGCCGGTGAAGCGCGCCCAGGCGCCCATGACATGGACGTCATTGACCGAGACGACCGCGATGGTGTCGACGCCGCGCGCCAGGATGGCGTCGTGGTTCTCGAGGTAGCCCGGCAGGTGGTTGTTGCTGCAGGTCGGCGTGAAGGCGCCTGGCACGCCGAACAGCACGACCTTCTTTCCGGCAAAGATTTCGGCGCCTGTGATCGGCTTCGCGCCGTCGGCGGTCATGATCTTGAATGTCGCCTCGGGCAGTTTTTCGCCAACCGAAATGGTCATGGGTTCCTCGCTAGCGAGATTGGAAGGATCAGTGCGTATCGGACCGAGCTGCTTTCCGCAACCACCGAGCGAGCCTGGATCAAGGGAAAGGCAGCACCCCGTCGACCGAACCCTCGGCGCTGGTCAGCGTGTAGTAGAGCCCGCCATCCGTGGGCGTCGCCGACGGCCGGTCGAGGATCGGCACGATGAAGACGACCTTGCCGTCCTTCTCGCTCCGCACCGGCGCGCCGAACATGTAGTCGCGCTCGCCGGCGATGAAGAAATCGACGGAATTCGGATCGCCTGGCGAATGCGCCTCGACGACAAGGGTTTCGTGGTCGCCGGGCAGCACGCGGACGCCGAAATCCGGCCGCGCGGGCGAGGGAAGCGTTGCAAGCGCCGTTTTCACCAGCGCCGCGTCCGTGGCGTTGTCCGGATCGGAAGCCGGATCGACGCTGAGCCGCGTCTGCACCGGAATGCAGATCGTCTCGCATATGCCGAGGAAGGCGTTGGCATCGATGGTCGCCGGCTGGTCGGGCGCCGACAGCGTGAAGGTCACCGGCAGCGACACCGGGCGGTCGTAGCCGGCCCATTTGCCGTAGCCGTCGTCGTGGCGCTGCGGCGGCGGAAACGACAGCCTTGCGTCGGCGATGTTGGTGCTGGCCGAGATATCGAGCTGCGGCGGCACGCCGGCGTCGCCGGGGTCGCGCCAATAGGTTTTCCAGCCGGGCTTCAGCGCGATGTCGAGCACGCCGTGGATCTTGCCCGCCTCGTCCGGCTTGCCGCTGGTCACCAGCCGCACTCTGCCGCCTTCGCTGTTGTACCAGGCCGAGGACGATGCCTCGGCAGGCAGGCCTGTACCCAGGCCGATAACGGCGCCGAGCGCCACAATGTTCAGGTATCGCATGGCGGTGATTTGATCGCCCGTTCTTGGCCGCGCAATGATTTCATGTTCCAGCCGGTATCATATTTGCGTGACATCCGGCAGCCTCACCATCTTTTCGGCGCGGCGGAAACGCGTTACGCTCAGCCTCATGGACCTATTACGCCACAAGAAGAGGGCCCGGCGCGGCTTTCTCGACGATCAGTTCCTGATTGCCATGCCCGGCATGAAGGACGACCGTTTCACGCGCTCGGTCATCTATATCTGCGCCCACAGCGACGAGGGCGCGATGGGCCTGATCATCAACCAGACGCAGCAGATGCTGTTCCCGGACCTTCTGGTGCAGCTCGGCATCATGAACGAGCAGGAGGCGATCCGCCTGCCGGCGCATGCCCGCGACTTCGTCGTGCGCAATGGCGGGCCGGTCGATCGCAGCCGCGGCTTCGTGCTGCATTCCGGCGACTATCGCGTGGAATCCTCGCTCAGCGTCTCCGACGACATTTGCCTGACCGCTACGGTCGACATCTTGCGTGCCATCTCGACGGGCCGCGGACCGCGGCACGCGCTGATGGCGCTCGGCTATTCCGGCTGGGGTGCCGGCCAGCTTGAAAGCGAGATCGCCGAGAATGGCTGGCTGACCTGCCCGGCCACGACCGAGCTTTTGTTCGACGCAGACATCGAGCGCAAATACGACCGCATCCTAGCCTCGATCGGCATCGACCTGGCCCACCTCAGCGCCGCCGCCGGACACGCTTAGGCGCCGCGTCATGGCTGCGGTCCCGTGGCGTCGTCGCAAACATTGGAGATTGGCCGAGCCGCCGGTCACCCTCGTCATCCTATGGCGGAGCAAGGAGCGAAGCGACGCGGCGCAGACCATAGGATCCATGCCGTTACTCCGGAGCGCTGCGACGGTGCAGAATTCTGCTCCGCTGCACCCTTCATTGAGGTTACGGCATGGATCCGAGGGTCTCCGCGACGGAGCTACGCTCCTGCTTCGCCCTAGGATGACGAGGTTGGTAGGGCCTCCGCCAGTCTGTAAGCGCTGATGCGCTACGCCAACCTAAGCCTGCGTCAGCGGGTACTGTTCCCTCAGCGTCTTCAGCACCTGATCGCCGGGCATCGGCGCGCCGAACATGAAGCTCTGGACATATTCGCAGCCCATCTGCCGCAGCTCCAGCGCGTCGCTTTCGTCGGAGATGCCTTCGGCGACGACCGACAGGCCGAGCTCATGCGCCATGTTGACCATGGATTTGAGCAGCACCGCCCGCTTCGGTGTGGCATCGTCGACGAAGCTCTTGTCGATCTTGATCGTGTCGAAGGGGAAGCGCGTCAGATAGGAGAGCGACGAATAGCCGGTGCCGAAATCGTCGAGCGATAGCCCGATGCCGAGCTGCTTCAGCTTGCTCAGCACATGCGCGGTCTGCTCTGGGTTGTCCATCACTAGGGATTCGGTGAGCTCGAGCCGGAAGCAGCGCGGCTTGAGATTGGCGCGCGCGATGACCGAGCGGACATCGCTGACGAGATCGCGGCGGATGAGCTGCCGGCTGGAGAGATTGACCGAGACCGACAGCGGCGCGTCGCCGATCTGCTTCTGCCAGGCCGCCAGGTCCTCGGCCGCCTGCTGCATGGCGAAGAGGCCGAGCTGCACGATCAGCCCGCAATTTTCGGCCACCGGGATGAAATCCCCCGGCGGGATCATGCCGCGCCGCGGGTGATCCCAGCGCAGCAGCGCCTCGAAGCCGGCGACGCTGCCGTCCTCCAGCCGCACGATCGGCTGGTAGGCAAGGGTGAATTCGCGTCGCTCGATGGCGCGGCGAAGGTCGGATTCGAACTGCAGCCGGTCGGTGCCGACGGTGCGGAAGGCCGGCCGGAACGGCTCGATCCTGTCACCGCCGAAGCGCTTGGCCTGGTGCATCGCAAGCTCGGCGTCCTTGACCATGTCTTCGGACGAGGTCTGCGCCGTCGTCCAGGTGATCAGGCCGATCGAGGCGGTGAGCACGATCTCGCGCTTGGCGAAGGTGATTGGGTTGTTGATCGCGTGCTTGATCGCGTCGGCCATTGCGGCGATGCGGGCCGGATCCTGCTCGGAAAGCAGCATCAGCGCGAACTGGTCGCCGGCAAAGCGCGACAGCGAATCCTTGGGCTTGAGCAAACGGTGCAGCCGGCGCGCGATGGTGAGCAGAATGGTGTCGCCGGCCGAGATGCCGAGACCGTCATTGACCTGCTTGAAGCGGTCGATGTCGATGACGAAGACGGTCGGGCGCACCTTGTCCTCGGTGCGGGCGATCGAGATGATCGCCTCCAGCCGGTTCATGAACAGCTCGCGGTTCGGCAGGCCGGTGAGGTTGTCGTGCACGGCGTCGTGCAGCAGCCTCTCCTCGGACTTCTTCTGCTCGGTCACATCGACCATGGTGCCGACGCAGCGGATCACTTCGCCGTCCGATCCGATCACTGGCCGTGCGCGCAGCGAGAACCAATGATAGTGGCCGTCGGCGCCGCGCAGGCGGAAGTTCTGTGCCACTCGGCCTCGCCGGTGCTCAAGCACCACGTCGAGCGTGGTGCGGAAGGTGTCGCGGTCGTCGGCATGTAGCACCGGCAGCCAGTTGCGCGCCGCGCCCGACAGGCTGTTGGGGGCAAGGCCGAGCTGCAGGCTGATGTCGGGCTTGGTCACCACGCGGTCGCGCAGCACGTCCCAGTCCCACACGATATCGCCCGACCCGGCAACGGCGAGCGCCTGGCGCTCGAGGTCCGAGAACAGGCCCTGATGCAGCGCGCCGCCGGCAAAGGCGTGCTGCATGACGGTGAAGCCGATCAAAAGGATGATCAGGATCAGGCCGCCGCCCAGCGCCGGCTGGGCGATGTCGTTGTCCAGCATGCCGGTGATCGCCATCCACGACCCGCATAGCCATAGGAGCACCATGACCCAACTCGGCACCAGCATGATGGCGCGGTCATAGCCGCGAATACCGAGGAAGATGATGAGGCCGAGGCCGGCGAGCGCGGTGGCGGCGAACGAGATGCGGGCGATGCCGGCGGCCACCGCCGGATCGACGATGGCCACACCGGCAATCAAGAGCAGCCCGAGGATCCAGACCAGGGCGCCATAGCTGAAATGGCCGTGCCATCGGTTGAGGTTGAGATAGGCGAACAGGAACACCACGAAGGTTGCGGCCAAAGCCACCTCGGTGCCGGCACGCCACATCTGCTCGTTGCCGGGCGAGATCTCGATGACCTTGTTGAGAAAGCCGAAATCGACGCAGATATAAGCAAGCACCGCCCAGGCGAGCGCGGCGGTGGCCGGGAACATGGAGGTTCCCTTGACCACGAACAGGATCGTCAGGAACAGCGCCAGAAGCCCGGCGATGCCGATGACGATGCCGCGAAACAGCGTGTAGGAATTGACCGAGTCCTTGTAGGATTCCGGATCCCAAAGATAGACCTGCGGCAGCTTCGGCGAGGCAAGCTCGGCGATGAAGGTGACGACCGTTCCGGGGTTCAGCGTCACCCGGAAAACGTCGGCGTCCGGGCTGGTCTGGCGGTCGAGCGCGAAGCCTTCGCTGGGCGTGATCGCGGCGATGCGGGTCGAGCCGAGATCCGGCCAGAAGATGCCGGAATTCACCAGGCGGAAATGCGGCGCGACGATCAGCCGGTCGAGCTGCTGGTCGGTGCTGTTGGCGAGCGCGAACACCGCCCAGTCGCCGGTCGAACGCGCGTCATTGGCCTCGACCTCGATGCGTCGCACGATGCCGTCGGGCCCGGGCGCGGTCGAGACCTGGAAATTCTCGCCCTGGTTCCGGTAGATCTCGACGGCGCCCGAAAGGTCGAGCGCCTTGTCGTCGCGGGCGATCTTGATCGGCTCGACGGCAAGCGCCGGCGCGGCCGATGAAAGCGTGACGACGACCGCAAGGATGAGGGCGAACAGCGACGCGATTCGCGAAAAATTCGTCACATATCAGCCCTTCGTTCCATCACCCGGCGGATCGTCCGCGATCCGGGCGTAGAGGTAGTGATCCTGCCAGACGCCGTTGATCCTGAGGTAGGATCGCAAAAGTCCTTCGCGCCGGAATCCGGCTTTTTCAAGCACGCGGATCGATCGGGCGTTGTCGGGAATACAGGCAGCCTCGATCCGGTGCAACCTCAGCGTATCGAAGGCAAAACGCGACACCAGCTTGACCGCGTCGGTCATCAGGCCGCGGCCGCCGAAGCGCTCGCCGATCCAGTAGCCGATATGGCCGCTTTGCGCGACGCCGTGGCGGATGTTGCCGAGCGTGATGCCGCCGGCCAGCTTGCCGCTCGACTTCTCGAAGATGAAGAAGGCGATGGCCGTGCCTTGCGCATAGTCCTCGCGGTAGCGGCCGATGCGCAGCCGCCAGGCGGTGCGGTCGAGCTCGTCCGGTTGCCAGCGCGGCTCCCATGGCTCCAGGAAGGCGCGGCTTTCGCCGCGCAGCGTCGACCATTCGCGGTAGTCGTTGGTCAGCGGCACGCGCAGCGTGACCTTTTCGCCCTTCAGTGCCGGCAGGTCGCGGCGAAAGAAAGGGAGCGCGAACATGGCGCGTGACGAAGTTTAGACGGCGAGCTTGCGGGCCGTCGTCTGCGGACCCGCAAGCGAATCGAGGATCGCCTCATAGGGCGCCAGCGTTCCCACGGGTCCGACGGCGGTGAGCGTCGGCTTGGTCGAAAACAGCCGCGACGAGAGGTCGGTCAGCCGCTCGACCGTCAGCGCCGCCAGCCGCTCCATCAATTCCTCCTTGGCGATCGGCCGGCCGAACAGAAGCAACTGCCGGGCGATCTGCGACGCGCGGCTGGCCGGGCTCTCGGCCGACATGATCAGGCCGGCGCGATATTGCGCACGCGCCCGGTCGAGCTCTTCCTGCTTTATGCTTTCGCCCGCCTTCTGCAATTCGTCGATGATCACCGGCACCAGCTTGGCGATATCGCTCTGCCCGGTTGCGGCGTGCACGCCGAAAATGCCGGTGTCGGAGAAGCCCCAGTGGAAGGCATAGACCGAGTAGCACAGGCCGCGCTTCTCGCGCACCTCCTGGAACAGCCGCGACGACATGCCGCCCCCGAGGATCATCGACAGCACCTGCGAGGCGTAGAAGTCGCGCACATGATAGGCGCGGCCTTCGAAGCCGAGCACGATCTGCGCGTCCATCAGGTCGCGGTCCTCACGGAAGTCGCCGCCGACATATTGCGCATATTGCGGAATGTTGCTGGAGGCCTTGGCGCGGAAGCCGCCGAGCTGTTTTTCGACCTCGCGCACGAAATTGTCGTGCTTGATGTCACCGGCGGCCACGATCACCATGCGCTCGGCGCCGTACTGCCGTTCGATGAAATCGTGCAACTGCCTGGAGGTGAAGGATTTGACCGTCTCCGGCGTGCCGAGGATCGAGCGGCCGATGGTCTGGTGGCGGAAGGCGGTTTCGGTGAAACGGTCGAAGACGATGTCGTCGGGCGTGTCGTGCGCGGCGCCGATCTCCTGCAGGATCACATGCTGCTCGCGCTCCAGTTCCTCGGGGTCGAATTCCGATTCCTGCAGGATGTCGGCCAGTATATCGACGGCTAGCGGCACGTCGTCGGAGAGCACCCTGGCGTAGTAGGAGGTCGTTTCGACGCTGGTCGCGGCGTTGATCTCGCCGCCGACATTCTCGATTTCCGAGGCGATCTCGAAGGCGCTGCGCCGCTTCGTTCCCTTGAACGCCATATGCTCGAGCAGATGGGCCATGCCATGCTCTTCATCGCGTTCATTGCGGGCGCCCGACTTTACCCAGGCACCAAGGGCAACGGATTCGAGACTTGGAAGGGTTTCGGTGGCGACTGTCAGGCCGTTCGACAGACGGCTTACCTCAACACCCATATGGCAACTACTCCCTAACGGGCCGCCCGCGTGTGGCGGCTCACGTAATCTTCCACCATTTTCAGCTCGGATGGAAGTATCGTGTATTTTTCGTCGGCTGTCATCAAGCCGCCTAGCCATGCGGGCAGGGCAGGCGAAATGCCGCTGGCAGCCTCGACCGCTGCCGGGAATTTGGCCGGATGCGCGGTGCCGAGCACCACCATGGGGACAGTGCCGGAAGCGTGAGAGCCCGCCACATGCACGGCGGCGGCCGTATGCGGATCGAGCAGATAGCTGGTTTTTTCAAGCGTCTTGCGGATGGTTGCGGCGACCTCGTCGACGCTGGCGCGGCCGGCGTCGAACTCGGCGCGGATGCGCGCCATTTCGCCCGCCTCGATGGTGAAGGCGCCGGACTGCTTCAGCCCGTTCATGTAGCGCCTGACCGTCGCGGCATCGCGGCTAGCTGCCTCGAACAGCAGGCGCTCGAAGTTCGACGACACCTGGATGTCCATCGACGGCGAAGTGGTGGCGAACACGCCCTTGGTGCGATATTCGCCGCTCGACAACGTGCGCGCCAATATGTCGTTGTCGTTGGTGGCGATGATCAGCCGCTCGACCGGCAGCCCCATGCGCTTGGCGGCGTAGCCTGCGAAAATGTCGCCGAAATTGCCGGTCGGCACGGTGAACGACACCGGCCGCTCGGGCGCGCCGAGCGACAGCGCCGAGGAGAAGTAATAGACGATCTGGGCCATGATGCGGGCCCAGTTGATCGAATTGACGCCCGACAGCGACACACGGTCGCGGAAGGCGTGGTCGTTGAACATGTCCTTCACCAGGCCCTGGCAATCGTCGAAATTGCCTTCGATCGACAGCGCGTGGACATTCGTCGCGCTCGACGTCGTCATCTGCCGCTGCTGCACCGGCGAGACCTTGCCGTTGGGGAAAAGGATGAAGATGTCGGTGCGGTCGCGGCCGGCGAAAGCATCGATTGCCGCACCGCCGGTGTCGCCGGAGGTGGCGCCGACGATGGTGGCGCGTTTGCCCCGTTCGGCAAGCACATGGTCCATCAGCCGCGCCAGCAGCTGCATCGCCACGTCCTTGAAGGCGAGCGTCGGGCCGTGGAAGAGCTCGAGGACAAAGCTATTGGCGTCGGTCTGCACCAGCGGGCACACCGCATCGTGCCGGAAAGTCGCATAGGCCTCGCGCACCAGCCGCTCGAAGACGGGTGCGGCAATCTCACCGCCGAGGAAGGGCGTCAGGACGCGTATGGCAAGGTCCGGATAGGCAAGCCCGCGCATGGCGCGGATGTCGGCGGCCGAAAATTGCGGCCACTCGCGCGGCACGTAAAGCCCGCCGTCGCGCGCCAGACCGGCCAGCACCGCGTCGGAAAATCCAAGCACGGGCGCATCCCCGCGGGTACTCACATATTGCATCGTAAAAGACCCATTGCTGCCGGCCGCGTCATCCACGGCAAATTGGTTAATTTTCCGAGCCGGCTCAGTCGCATTTTTGCCGTGGCGTTGATATACGTCACCGGCTTTATGAGAGGGAAGAGCAGTTCATGGCGTTTAATTCGGTCAACCGTCGTTTTGTCGCGGGTCTGGCGCTTGCTGGCTTTATGCTTGCCGCCGCCGGCTGCCAATCGAGCGACAACGGCATTCTGAACTTCGGCTTCGGCAAGAAGGATCCGACCGCGCCGCCGCCGCCGCAGGACCCGAAAGTGCTTGCCAGCCAGCTGCGCGCCTACTGCCCGAAGGTGACGTTGCGCGACGGCACCGCCTTCTTCAACACCTACGCCAAGGGTGCGGCCGCCAAGCCGAAGAAAAAGAAGGGCGATGCGACCGAGGACGCCGAGGCGGCAGCCGCCGCAGCCGCGCAGACCGGACCCGACGGCGCGCCGGTCGATCCCAATCGCGATCCGGCCAAGATCATCTACCAGGCCTCGATTACCGACGTGACGCGCGACTGCACACACGAAAACGGCCAACTGACGATGAAGATCGCGGTCGCCGGCAAGGTCGTGCCGGGGCCGCTGTTTACGCCCGGCACCGTCACCATGCCGATCCGCGTCGCGGTCCAGCACGGGCCTGACGTGCTCTATTCGCAACTTCATCAATATCAGGTGCAGGTCACCGATCCGTCGGCCGCCACGCAGTTCGTCTTCACTGACGCCAATGTCGTGGTGCCGGAGCCGACCGCGCGGGACTATCAAGCCTATGCCGGCTATGACGAGAACACGCCGGCGGCCACGGACAAGTCCAAGGGCAAGAGGAAGAAGCGCGTCGCGGCAGCGGCGACGAACTAGCTTATCGAACGCGGGCGCGTGATCTAGCCGCGGTTGGCTGCGGCGCGTGCCTTGGCGCCGGCGTTTCGTATTGCGATCGGCTCACGCTTCGGCGTGCTCATGGACCTTCGCTGTCGGTGCGTTCGAGGCGAGCGCGCCAACCTTATCCCGCCCTGCCAGGCGTCTGGCCCAATCGCGTCCCGGCCGTTCGACGAAGCGGTATATCGCCACCGACAGCAGGATGGTCAACAGAAGCATCGAGACCTGCAGCAGGTCGCCGAGCCAGAGAGAGCCGTGCAGATAGATGATCGGGGCCGGCTTGTTGCCTGGGTTGAGGGCGTACGGGATGAACAGATCCGTGTGCAGCACGCGTTGAACGAGCAAGAAGGCAGCTCGAACGAACGCCCTGACCAGGGGATGCACCATATAGATCGAATATGTCAGGGTGCCGACGAATAGCATGAAAGGCGCGGTAAGCATGGCGCTGACCGAGCCGCCCTCGCGCGCAAACACCAGAACGACCAGCGCAAAGATCAACGGCGATCCGATCGAAAGCGGCAGGCTGCTCGCGGCGACCGAGACATAGCCCACGGCCAAAACGAAGCTCGCCGCTTCCATCAACGTCTCGGCCGCCGGCGAAAGCCGTTGTTTCAGGAGAGGGAACCGCTCCCGGACGTCGAAGCAGACGACGCCAAGGGCGAAACCGTACAGGCAGCGCACCATCCCATAGTCATATGTCGTGTCCATGCCGTGCGGGCTCATCGTGGCGATCACGACCGGGCCGGCAATGATCGGCAGTAGCCAGGGCCACTTGGCAGTCCCCAGCCTCGTCACTATGACGGCAAAGACGACATAGGCGGCAAACTCGGCGCTGATGCTCCAACTGACGAAGTTCAGCCAGTTCTGCGGATTGACGCCAAGACCCTGCAGCAGAAACACGTTCGTGACGACCGCCTGGAACAGGTTTGGGCCGATGCCATCCTTTGCCGCGTCGATGGGAATGAAAAGCAGAAGCGTCAACGCATGCAGCGGGTAGATTCGCCCCAGGCGCAGGATCATGAAGCGCCCGATGCCGAACCCTTCGGCAAGGCGCGAGCGATAATTGGCGGCAATGACAAAGCCGCTGAGCACGAAGAAGAAATCGACAAACAGGTAGGCGTGCCTGACCAACGGCAGGAACGTCAGGTGGCTGAAAACATCGAAATGAAACAGCGCGACCATGCAGGCGCAAATGCCGCGCCAACTGTCGAGAGCATCGTAGCGAGGAGCGTCCTTGACCAAGCCCATGCGGAAGACGGGTAGGTGGAATTCGCTGCTTACGCAAGCTGTGGTTGAAATGATGTTTAACGCACTTCTTTGACCGAGGCTCGCGGTGCCATTCTCAAGCGTCCTCCGACCACTCCGACAGCGCCGCAATCGTGCTGCCGAGTTCCGCGAAGCGGCGGATGACCGTCTCGGCGCCGGCCTCGGTCAGCGCGTCGGCGTGGCCGGGATAGCTGTGGCCGGCGCCGGTGAAGCCGATGACGCGCATGCCGGCTGCCCGGGCGCCGGTGATGCCGTGCACGGAATCTTCGATGACGAAGGTGTTCTTCGGGTTCGCGCCGAGTTGTTCGGCGGCGTGGAGGAACACGTCGGGCGCCGGCTTGGTCTTCTTGCTCGGGATGTCGAGCCCCGAGAAGATACGGCCGGCGAAGAACGGCAAAAGCCGCACCTTCTCCAGCATGAACTCGATCCGCTCCTTGCGGGAATTGGAGCAGACGGCGCGCGGCGCGGTGACAGCCGCCACCGCCTCGTGGGCGCCGTCGATGACGCGCACGTCGCTGCGCAGCTTGCGGTCGACGAGTTCTTCGGCGCGGTCTATCAGCGAGGCCTGGAACGGAATGTGGGACTTCTCCTCGAGCCGCAGCATGATGTCCTTGAAGGTCAGCCCGGCATAGGTCTCGAAAATCTCCTCCGCCGAGATCTCGAATCCGGCCGATGTCAGAAGCTCGGCCTCGACGCGCGCCGCGACGATTTCGGAATCGACGAGCACGCCGTCGCAATCGAAGATGACAAGGTCTGGCTGGGGCATGGCAATCCGGAACGTAGCGAGGAAACATGGCCTGGCTGGCCTCAGGCGGCGCGGCATACACCAATGGGCCGGTCTTCGCAAACCATCGCAGCTCTCGCCCGGCCTTCACCGAATGTTTACGCTGATCGGTAACCATAACAGCCAGTAAACCGTAACGCGTGCTTTGGGTGTTTTGATGTCTGCCGTGCGTCTTCTCGACGAGCTTTCCCATGCTCCCCAGCAGTCCGAATGGCTGGACACGATCCTGAAAGGCGACTGCGTCGCGGCCCTCGACCGGCTGCCGGAAAAGTCGATCGACGTCATCTTCGCCGACCCGCCCTACAATCTGCAGCTCGACGGCGACCTGCACCGTCCCGACCAGTCCAAGGTCGACGCCGTCGACGACGACTGGGACCGGTTCGAGAGCTTCGAGGCCTATGACGCCTTCACCCGCGCCTGGCTGCTGGCGGCGCGCCGCGTGCTGAAGCCCAACGGCACGATCTGGGTCATCGGCTCCTATCACAACATCTTCCGCGTCGGCGCCCGCATGCAGGATCTCGGCTTCTGGATCCTGAACGACGTCGTCTGGCGCAAGACCAACCCTATGCCGAACTTCCGCGGTCGCCGCTTCCAGAACGCGCATGAGACGATGATCTGGGCTTCGCGCGACCAGAAGGCCAAGGGCTACACCTTCAACTACGAAGCGCTGAAGGCCTCGAACGACGATTTGCAGATGCGCTCCGACTGGCTGTTCCCGATCTGCACGGGGGGCGAGCGGCTGAAGGACGAGAACGGCAACAAGCTGCACCCGACGCAAAAGCCGGAAGCGCTGCTTGCCCGTATCATGATGGCCTCGACCAAGCCGGGCGACGTTGTGCTCGACCCCTTCTTCGGCTCCGGGACCACGGGCGCCGTCGCCAGGCGGCTCGGCCGCCACTTCGTCGGCATCGAGCGCGAGCAGGCCTATATCGACGCCGCCAATGAGCGCATCGCTGCAGTTCGCCCGCTGGATGGCGCCGATCTTACCGTGCTTTCGGGCAAGCGCGCAGAGCCGCGCGTCGCCTTCATCAGCCTGATCGACACTGGCCTGATGGCTCCGGGCGCCACGCTCTACGACGCGAAGAAGCGCTGGGCTGCCAAGGTGCGCGCCGACGGCACGCTGGCGATCGGCGACAGCGCCGGCTCGATCCACAAGATCGGCGCCGAGGTGCAGGGGCTGGATGCCTGCAACGGCTGGACCTTCTGGCATTATGAGCGCAGCGGCGGCCTCACCCCGATCGATGAATTGCGCCGTATTGCCCGTCTCGGCATGGAGCGGGCAGGGGCCTGATCCGCCAGAGCAATTCCAGGAAAAGTGCGCAGCGGTTTTCCGTCCGGAATTGCGGAAGAACAATATTCAAGAGCGGTTCGGCGATTCCATGGAATCGCCGAACCGCTCTTGCGTCAAGACTTCAACGGATCGCCGCAAGCGATTCAGCTCAAGCCGTAATCCCGAACCCCTCAAGGTCCGCTTTAAGCGTCTCGGCGTCGGTGAACAGCACCGCCTGCCAGCCGGCGGCCTTGGCGCCGTCGACATTCTTTTGGCTGTCGTCGATGAACAGCGTAGCCGATGGCTCAAGCCCGAACGTGGCCACGTGATGATCGTAGATGGCGCGGTCGGGCTTGATCTGGCGGATGTCTGCCGACACCGTGACGCCACGCGGTCGGCTGAGAAAGTCGAAGCGCTGCCTGGCTTCGGCAAGCGTGTCGGCGGCGAAGTTGGTCAGCATGGTCACATCGTGGCCGCTCTCGATCAGGCCGAGCATGATGGCGACGCTGTCCTCATAGGCATGCGGCACCATCTCATGCCAATGGCGGCGGAAATTGCGGATGTTTTCCGCGTGGCCGGGGTACTCGGCAATCAGCAGCGCTTCCGCTTCTTGCCATGTGCGGCCGCGATCCTGCTCGATGTTCCAGTCATGCGTGCAGACATTGTCGAAGAACCACTTGCGCTCCTCGGCATCCGGAATGAGGCGGCTGAACGGGATATTCGGGTCATAGTGTAGCAGCACCCTGCCGATGTCGAAGACGATGTGGCGGATTTCGGTCATGCCTGTCCTTTCAATGAGCGCGTTGTTTCTTGGTCGCGCCCGGTATCGCCGCCTCGATTACCTTTTTCATGACGGTGGGCAGCGCTTCACCGGAAATTTCATGGGCCAGCGACCAGAAATGCCCATCCGGCGCATCACCCTCGATGTGGGCATGGAAGACGTCGAGTTCGAGCGCGAAATGGGTGAAGACATGGCCGATCCGCCCGGCGCGCCGCCAGCCGGCCGGGATGGGCGCGGCGTCTTGCGTGGTCGCTCCGTCCGCCCGCGCCGTCCAGGCCGTGGTCGGCACCTCCGTCATGCCGCCGAGCAGGCCTTTTTCCGGCCGCTTGCGCAACAGAATGGCGCCGTCGCCGCGCTCGGCGACGAAGGCGGCACCGCGCCTGAGCGGCCTGTCGTCCTTCGGCAGGCGTACGGGAAAACGCTCGGGGTCGCCTGCGAGTATGGCGCTGCAATCCTCGCGCAATGGGCACAGCATGCAGCGCGGCCGCTTCGGCGTGCAGATCGTCGCGCCAAGGTCCATCATCGCCTGCGCGAAATCGCCGGGCCTTTTCTGCGGCACCAGTTTCTCGACCAGCGCGCGGATTTCGGGCTTGGCCTCGCCGAGCGGCGTCTCTATCGAATAGAGCCGCGAGACGACGCGCTCGACATTGCCGTCGACGACGGCGGCCGGGCGGTCGAAGGCGATCGCCGCGATCGCCGCCGCCGTATAGGCGCCGATTCCCGGCAATTCCTTCAATCCGACCTCGGTGTCGGGAAAACGGCCGCCCTGCCGCGCCACGAGATCGGCGCAGGCCTTGAGGTTGCGCGCCCTGGAATAATAGCCGAGCCCGGCCCAGGCCTTCATCACATCCTCGGCGGGCGCGGCAGCCAGCGCCGCGACGGTCGGCCATTTCTCGACGAAGGTCCGGAAATAGGCTTTCACCGCCTCGACCGTGGTCTGCTGCAGCATCACCTCGGAGAGCCACACGCGGTACGGATCGGGCCTTGTGCCGCGCGCGAATGCGCCGGGCGTCACACGCCAGGGCAGGTCGCGGTGATGCGCGTCGTACCAGCCAAGCAGGCTGGCGGCGATGCTGCGATCTCCATATACGGCCTTCTCGGCCTTGCGGGTCTGGTCTTGCGGTGCCATTGATCGGGTGAACTGGGGATCGGGGGAGCTGGGGATCGGAGAACGCACATGGCAGGGAAAAGGCCCTTCGGCAATCCCGTTCCGGTGAGCGATCTCGCGACCGAGATCCTCGATCCGGTGCTGAAGAAACGCGCCGGCATCTCGATCGGGCTGGTGCAATCCTGGGAAGAGATCGCCGGACCGCGCCTAGCCAGCCACTCGCGTCCGGAAAAGATCCAGTGGCCGCGCCGTCTGCATGAGGACGACCCCTTCGAGCCCGCGACGCTGATCATCGCTTGCGAAGGCATGGCGGCGCTGCATTTGCAGCACGAGGCCGGCGAGGTCATCAACCGGGTCAACGCCTTTCTGGGCTTCAACGCCATCGGCCGCATCAAGATCCTGCAGAAGCCGGTCCTTTCGGCGAAGGCCCGGCCCAAACCGGCGCCGAGACCGCTCAGCGAGGCCGAGAAGTCCAGGCTGGCGCGCACCGTCGGCAAGATCGAGGACGATGGCTTGCGCGCCTCGCTCGAGCGGCTTGGAGCAACCATCCTCGGACAAAAAAGGCCATGAGCATGTCTTCGACAAGTGTGCCGCCGTTTCGGGAAACGAAATGCGGCGTGCTGCAAAGCCGCATGTCTCCCGAAAGTGTGCAGCGGTTTCGGGGAAAAGACATGCGGCGTGCTGCAAAACGTCGCCAATATCGCGTATTCGTGATCGCGCCCGAAAAATTTGGCGATTGGATTGGGGACGGCGATGCCTTAATTCGCGCCAACTCTCGCCTTTTCTAGCCCTTGCATTGCAAAATCCAACCGATATCAGGTGATTCGCATGAACCGTGCCCCTTTTGGCAAAAGCTTGTCCCGCAGAAACATTCTAACCACGCTGGCCGCCGTTCCGGCTGTGGCGCTGCTTGCCGCATGCAGCGACTCGGGCGAGGACGCAAAGGCTGCCAATGTGAAGCCCGCCGATCCGTCGACTCCCGCCAAGCCTGCGACGCCGGCGGCCGTTCAGGTGCCGGAAGCGCAGGGCACGGTCGATATGGCCGAACTGCTGAAGCCCGGCGCGCTGCCCGACAAGCAGCTCGGCAAGGACGACGCCAAGGTCACCATCGTCGAATATGCCTCGATGACCTGCCCGCATTGCGCGCATTTCAACGAGGCAACCTTCCCTGAGTTGAAGACCAAATACATCGACACCGGCAAGGTGCGCTACATCCTGCGCGAATTCCCGTTCGACCCGAGCGCCGAGGCCGGCTTCATGCTGGCGCGCTGCGCCAAGGACAACTACTTCGCCATGGTCGACGTGCTGTTCAAGCAGCAGCCAAGCTGGGTTGGCGTCAGCAACACCAAGGAAGCGCTGCTGCAGATCTCCAAGCTTGCCGGTTTTACACAGGAGTCCTTTGAGGCCTGCTTGACGGACCAGAAACTTCTGGACGATGTGAGAGCAGTCCAGAAACGCGGAGCGGACGAGTTCAAGGTCGACTCGACGCCGACCTTCTTCATCAACGGAAAGACCTACAAAGGGGCGATGTCGATTGAGGAAATGTCGGCCATCATCGACCCTCTGCTCTGACGTCCGGGCCGCGCCGAAGCTGCTAGGCTTCGGCAGATTGGCCCATTTGTCTTGCCGCGGGTTCTTGTCGCAAAACCGCGGAGCACTTTTGCGGAACCCGCTTGCGGGGCGGCGCGAATGAAGTTTTCGCGCCTTCGCCTCCTCGGTTTCAAGTCCTTCGTGGAGCCCGGCGAGTTCTTCATCGAACGCGGGCTGACCGGCATTGTCGGGCCGAACGGCTGCGGCAAGTCGAACCTTGTCGAGGCGCTGCGCTGGGTGATGGGCGAAAGCTCCTACAAGAACATGCGCGCGTCCGGCATGGACGACGTGATCTTTTCCGGCTCCGGCGCTCGGCCGGCGCGCAACACCGCCGAAGTCACGCTTTTCCTCGACAATAGCGACCGCACCGCGCCCGCCGCCTTCAACGATGCCGATGAATTGCAGGTGTCGCGCCGCATCGAGCGCGAGGCGGGCTCGCTCTACCGTATCAACGGCAAGGAAGCCCGCGCCAAGGACGTGCAGCTTCTCTTCGCCGACCAGTCGACCGGCGCCCGCTCGCCCTCGATGGTCGGGCAGGGCCGCATCGGCGAGCTGATCCAGGCCAAGCCTCAGGCTCGGCGCGCGCTTCTCGAAGAGGCCGCCGGCATTTCCGGCCTGCACACGCGCCGCCATGAAGCCGAACTCCGGCTGAAGGCGGCCGAGCAGAACCTCGAACGGCTGGACGACGTCGTCGGCGAGCTGGAAAGCCAGATCGAGAGCCTGAAGCGTCAGGCCCGCCAGGCTTCGCGCTTCAAGAACCTGTCGGCCGATATCCGCAAGGCCGAAGCGACGCTGCTGCACTTGCGCTGGACATTGGCCAAGACCCAGGAAGGCGAGGCACGCTCGGCGCTGGCTATTGCCACCACGCTGGTCGGCGATCGCGCCGCAGCGCAAATGGCGGCCGCCAGGGAGCAGGGTATCGCCGCGCACCGGCTGCCCGACCTGCGCGACGCGGAAGCGGCCGCTGCCGCCGCGTTCCAGCGCCTGTCGATCGCCAAGACGCAGATCGAGGAGGAAGCCGGCCGCATCCGCTCGCGCCAGGCGGAGCTGGAGCGCCGGCTGCAGCAGCTCGACGCCGACATTGCCCGCGAGGAGCGGATGGTGCGCGACAATGCCGACATCCTGGAGCGTCTGCGCGCCGAGGAAGCCGAGCTCAACTCGGAAAATGCGGGTGCTGCCGAGCGCGAGGCCACCACGCGCGCCGCCTTCGAGCAGGCCGGCGCGACGCTGTCGCAAAGCGAAGCAAAACTCGCCGCGCTGACCGCCGAACGCGCCGAGGCGGCCGCCTCGCGCCACCAGATCGAGCGCACTTTGCGCGAGACCGCCGAGCGCCGCGACCGCTTCGCCCGCCAGCTCGCCGAGGTCGACCGCGAGCTCTCCGACATCGTAGCGCGCATTTCCGGCCTGCCCGATCCGGCCGAGAAGCGGCTTCTGGTCGAGGACGCGCTCGCCCGCCTGGAAGAGAGCGAGGCCGGCGCCATCGCCGCCGAGCAGGCCGTCGCCGAGGCGCGCGCCGCCGAAAGCGCCGCTCGTCCGCCGCTGCAGGACGCCAAGGCTGAGTTGCAGCGCATCGAGACCGAAGCGCGCACGCTGGCCAAGATCCTCAACGCCGCGAGCGGCGATCTTTTCCCCTCGGTGCTCGAGCAGATCAGCGTCGAGCGCGGATATGAGACTGCATTGGGCGCGGCGCTCGGCGAGGACCTCGATGTGCCGCTCGACCGCAGCGCTCCGGTGCACTGGGGCGAGAGCGCGGTCCAATCCGGCGACGCGGCGCTGCCCGAAGGCGTGAAGAGCCTTGCCAGCGTGGTGCGCGCGCCGGCGCAGCTTGCCCGCCGTTTGGCGCAGATCGGCATTGTCGAGGCCGCCGACGGCCGCCGCCTGCAGGCGCAGCTTGCGCCTGGACAGCGGCTGGTGAGCCGCGACGGCGCGCTCTGGCGCTGGGACGGCTTGACGGCCAGCGCCGACGCGCCGACCGCCGCCGCCCAGCGGCTGGCGCAGAAGAACCGTCTGGCCGAGCTCGATGCCGAGGCGGTGCAGGCGACCCGCGTCGTGCGGGAGGCCGAGGAGGCGCTGGCGCGCGCCGAGCAGGCGATGCGCCAGGCGAGCGAAGCCGAGCGCAATGCGCGCCAGGCCGGCCGCGATGCCCAGCACGGGCTGGACGCCGCCCGCAATGCGCTGGCCGAGGCCGAGAAGGCCGGCGGCGAATTGGCGAGCCGGCGCGCCGCGCTAGAGGAGGCGCGCGCCCGCATCGTCGACAGCCACGAGGAAACGCAAGCCGCGTTCCTCGAAGCCGAGGAAATGCTGAAGGACGCGCCCGATCTCGGCGACCTGCAGCTCCAACTCGAACAGGCTTCCGCCAACGTCGCGCGCGACCGCGCCACGCTCGCCGACGCGCGCGCCGTGCATGAGGGTCTGCGGCGCGAGGCCGAGGCGCGCATACGCCGGCTCGACGCGATCGGCGCCGAGCGAAGGAACTGGCTGGAGCGCGCCGAGAACGCCTCGACGCAGATCGCCGCCCTCGGCGAGCGCAAGGCCGAAGCCGAGGCCGAGCGCGAGAGGCTGGCCGACGCGCCCGACGAGATCGACGCCAAGCGCCGCGCGCTGCTGACGCAGCTTTCCGAGGCCGAAGCGCTGCGCCAGGCCGCCGGCGACCGGCTGCAGGAAGCGGAGAACAAGCAGGCCGAGCTCGACAAGGCGGCGACCGCCGCAATCCAGTCGCTGGCCGAAGCGCGTGAAACCCGCGTCCGCGCCGAGGAGCGGCTGACGGCGGCGGATGAGCGGCGCGCCGAGGTAGAGGCGCGCATCCAGGAAGCGCTGAACACGCCGCCGCATCTCGTCATCAAGCATACCGGGCTCGAAGCCGATGATCCGATGCCCGACATGGCCGAGATCGAGCGCCAGCTCGACCGGCTGAAGATCGAACGCGAGCGGCTCGGCGCCGTCAATCTGCGCGCCGAGGAAGAGCAGAGGGAACTGTCGGAGCGTCTGGAGACCATCGTTTCCGAGCGCGAGGACATCATCGAGGCGATCCGCAAGCTGCGCCAGGCGATCCAGAGCCTCAACCGCGAAGGCCGCGAGCGGCTGCTGTCGGCCTTCGAGGTGGTGAACGGCCATTTCCAGCGGCTGTTCTCGCACCTCTTCGGCGGCGGCACTGCCGAGCTGCAGCTCATCGAATCCGAAGACCCGCTGGAGGCGGGATTGGAAATCCTCGCCCGGCCGCCGGGCAAGAAGCCGCAGACTATGACGCTGCTTTCCGGCGGCGAGCAGGCGCTGACCGCGATGTCGCTGATCTTCGCCGTCTTCCTCACCAACCCGGCGCCGATCTGCGTGCTCGACGAGGTGGACGCGCCGCTCGACGACCACAATGTCGAGCGTTTCTGCAATTTGATGGACGAGATGTCGAAGACCACCGAGACGCGCTTCGTCATCATCACCCACAACCCTATCACCATGGCGCGCATGGACCGGCTGTTCGGCGTCACCATGGCCGAGCAGGGCGTCAGCCAGCTGGTCTCAGTCGACCTGCAGGCGGCCGAAGCGATGCGCGAGGCGAGCTGAGGCGGCTCAGCGTTCGGATCGGCTAAATGCCTACTTCTCCGGTGCCGTGGCCGGCGCGGTGTAGCGGCGGCGCACAGCCTCCAGCACGCGCTTGCGGCTTTCCTCGGGCGAGAGACGCTTGTCCTTCTCGGCCTCGGCCGTCTCGCGCGCCAGCTCCTTGTCCCTGATCTGTTGGCGGAACCATTTGGAATAGTCGCCGGCGCGCAGATGGTATTCCCAGGTTTTGTCGTCGATGCCTTCCGCCATCCGGGCGAAGATGATCAGATTGTGCGCCCTCAGATTCATCGCCTTCTTCGGTCCGGTAAAATAGAAGCTGCCGGCTTCGTCGAGCTCGCCTTCGGCATATTTGCGGCTGTGCCGCTTCAGCGATTGATCGGGCTCGACCGCTTTCACGGTGAAAGGCTTCTTGTCGTCCTGCGGCCGCCACAACAGCACACGATCGCCCTTCGGTGTGGGGATATTCTTGGGCGCCTCCAGCCCGGCCTCCTTGCAGAAGGTCTTGATGACGCCCTTCGCCTTTGGGCCGAGGGCAATGACCGCCGTCACCAGGCGCAAGGCGCCCGTCGAGATCGCCTCCGGATGCACCGTGATCAGCACCGTGCCCGGCAGCTCGAGCGAAAGCACCGCGCGGGTGTCCTCGCGCTTTTTGGGCAAGAGATGGTGCGCCTCGTCGATGATCAGCCAATTCGGCCTTGCCGTGCGGTAGCGGACGCTGCCGAGGCCTGGCAGCAACTCCGCAAAGAAATCGGGCCGCTCGTCGACATTCAGCGCCAGCCCGTTGACCACGATGTTGTTGTCCGGCTTGTCGATCAACTCCAGCAACTGGTCCTTGCTCGGCGCGCTTGAGACATCGCCGAGCGGCACCGCGCCCTGCAGTCCGTCATAATCGCCTTCCGGATCGAAGATGCAGAACTGCAAACCCTTTTCGACAAGCCGCTCGGTCAGTGCCGTGGCCAATGTGGATTTGCCGATGCCGGAGCTTCCGGCAATGAGAACGGTCTCGACGGGCGACAGATAGATCTTCCTGCCATGGGCAGTTCCCAACAGAACGCCGCGCGAGCGCTTGCGTACGATCAGGTGATCGAGCTTGATCAGCTTGCGGATCAGGTCCTCGACGCCTTTGCCGCGCGCGCCTTTCGCGACGAGGTCGGCTGTCTCCTTCACCGACGGCAAGGCATTGGCGACGGCGACGCCCAGGCCCGCGGCCCTGAGGAATGCGTGGTCGTTTTCGGCATCGCCGACGGCCACCACATTGTTCGGCGACAGCCTGAGATCGGTAAGCGCGGCCGCCAGTCCCGTCGCCTTGTTGATGCCAGAGGGCAGGATCATCACCGCACCCTTGTTGAAGATGATTTCCAGCTCCAGCCCGAGTTTCTTGATGACGTCGAGCACCGTGGCCTGATGCGGTTCCCAGGTGGCGACGATCGAACGGCCGACCGAGAGCGGCTTGACTCCGCGTCTCTTCAGCCTGTCGACCAGGTCGGCGGACGGGGAGGGCGAAATCGTGCGCTCCTCCTCGCTGGCCGGGGTGTAGATCAGCGCGCCGTTTTCTGCCACGACCTTGTCGAACATGCCGATCTCCGGGAACACTTCCTTGAGGTCGGGCAATTCGCGGCCGGTGACCAGGATCAGCTTGCGGCCGGATCGCTTCAGCTTTTCCAGTGCCGAGAGCGTGCTTGCGGCAACCAGGCCGTTATGCGCCAGCGTGCCATCGTAGTCGGTGGCCAATGCCATGAAATACATCGGATGATCCTCTCCGCGGGCGATCGCTCGTCTGGAACGAACAACGCCTATCGGCGGAAAAGGTTTAGGCGGTCGCTTTGCGCAGCAAGGATCGCGGCGTCTCGCCCAGTTCACGACGCATCCAGCGCGCCATATGCGACTGGTGCGAGAAGCCTGCGGCAAGGGCGACTTCGGCGGCGCTCAGCCCGCCTTGCGCGAGCAGTAGCCGCGCACGCTCGACGCGCCGGCGCACCACATGCCGATGAACGGTGACACCGGTGGCCTGCTTGAACGAGTTGCGCAGATGGGAACTGCTCGCGCCGGCGACGCGTGCCAGCACCTCAATGGTCAAAGGCCGGTCGATATGGGCCTCGACGAAGTCGTAGAGGCGCTTGAGTTGATCCACCGACAGGCGGCCCGGGGGATTTGCCGCCGGCTTCGTCAGGCCCACAAGCTGGGTGGCAAGCGCGACGCCTATCGTGTCGGCATAGAGTTGGCCGCCAGGGGCGCCCGCGCGTCGTTCGCTTTCCAGGGCTCGCGCGAGATGAACGATGCGCTCGTTTTGCATGATGTGGCGCATGTCGAGGCCCGACCGTCTTCCGGATCCCATGTCGAAGGCCGCGCGTTCCAGGACGCGGGGCGAAAGCCGGATCTCCAGCGCCTCGCAGGCGCTCTCCGCCTCGTAGCCGCCTTCCTCGCCGGCGGGAACAAGGTCGATGTCGCCTTCCTGGCGAAGATGACGGCTTCCGGTCGTCGTGCAAAACGACCAGGTCTCGCGGCTGGCGTGCACGACGATGCGATGGTCGCCGACCGGCGGCAGCAGGATCGGGCCGGCCTGATCGCGCCGCAGCGAAAAGCTGACGCCTGCCGATGGCCAGGGTGTTTCGGACAAGCCGTCCATGAGCCGCTCCGAACTTAAGCAATTCCAGGAAAAGTGCCTAGGCGTTTTCCGTCCGGAATTGCGCAAATAAACAAGGCAGAACGTGCTCAAAGATCGGCGTTTCCTGCGCGACTTTCAACGCATACGAACAGAAATTGCCTCGCCATGTTCACCATCGATGAGGCTTTTTAGATGTCTGTGTTTGTCGTGGTCGGCGCCGGGCCGGTCGGGCGCGAGACGGCGCGTCTTCTTGCTGCTGACGGTCACGAGGTTCGGCTGGTCAGCCGAAGCGGCGCGACGCCGGTCGGAGCCGTTGTTGGCGTGGCGCTCGATGCGCGCGACGCGGACGGCCTTGCTCGGGCCGCAGCCGGCGCGGAAGCGCTCTTTATGTGCGCCATGCCGCTCTACACCCGATGGCCGGCGGACTTTCCGCCGATCATGGACGGCGTGGCCAAGGCAGCCGAAAAGCTGCGGGCTCGTCTGATCGTCCTCGGCAACATCTATGGTTATGGCGGCCGGGCAAAGTCTCCCTTGACGTCCACAGCGCCGCTGGCCCCGACAAGTGTGAAGGGCCGCGTCAGGACCGCCATGTGGGAGCGTGCACTCTCCGCGAATGTTCCGGCGTTGGAGGTCCGCGCCAGCGATTACCTGGGCGAGGGAGCCGGCTCGCTGTTCACGCTCATGACGCTTCCGTCATTGCTCGCCGGCAAGCCCGCCATGGTCTCGGGCGATCTCGGCGCCCTGCATGCCTGGACCTTCACCAAGGATGTGGCACGAACCCTGGTCGCCGCCTCGCGCTATCCGGGCGAGTGGGGACGCGCTTTCCTTGTGCCGTCGCAGCATGCTTCGGTGCGCAATCTAGCGGCGCGCTTCGCGGAACTGGCCGGCGCTCCGGTTCCCGACCTTCAGGTGCTTGGTAAGGAAGAACTGGAGGTGCTGGGACGTGAGGACGAACTCATGCGGGAGCTGCCCGAAATGGCCTATCTCTACCGGCAGGCATGCATTCTCGATGCGTCGGACACCGAGCGCCTGCTCGGCGTCTCGGCCAGCAGCCTCGATGCGATGATAGCGGATACACTGCGCAAACAGTGAGGGACGATGAAAGACATCCGGACGTCAAACAGCCGGTGCGTTCGGCGACCGAATCCTGCGGAAAAGCAGGTTCCGCCGCTAGATCCTCTCCGACCGCATGAAGCGGACGCTTGCCGACCGGCTCTCGCCAGGCGTGAGCACCATGTGGCCGGCGCGCCCCCTCCTTGGGCTGCGGCCATCGCTTCAGTCTTCCTGCTCGATGGAACCCGGTCAGGACGGTGACGTTCGGTCTGGAGCGACGCTCGAAATCGTCGAAGCTGCTGTCGCGGCGCAGTCAGGCCGAAGTGAGAGGCCCAGCTGATGTATGTTTTCCTGGAGGTCCTGACCGTCATCCTCGTGGCGAGCGCGATGGCCATGGCGCTCGCTCATGCGCTGGAACTGCCGGGCAAAATACGGCTCGGCAGGCAAGAGTATTTTGTCGTCCAGCGGATCTACTATCCGGGCTTCACGATCGGAGGCGGCGTCGCCGAGGTCGGCGGGATAGTGGCGACGTTTGCGTTGATGCTGATGTCGGGCGGCCCTGTCCGATTCTGGCTGGTTGCCGGCGCGCTGGCAGCGCTCCTCATCATGCAGCTTGTCTTCTGGTTCATGACCCAGCCGGTCAACAAACACTGGCTGCAGGAGGTGGAATTGACCGCTCCGGCGAAGCGCTTCTTCGCAACCGAGGGCAGCGACGGAGGCTCGCTCCCGCCAACGGAAGAGTGGACTACGCTTCGTAACCAATGGGAACTCTCGCACGTTATCCGCGCGGTACTGGCGATTTTGGGCCTGATCTTGCTGACTTTGGCAATCGCTATCCACGGCGCCTGATGCCCTGCAGGGTTTTCCGATCAGCCCATGCGAAGCTGCAAGAGAGAGGGCAAGGCCGATCGTCCGGTCGAGCTTGGCCAGATTAGGAGGATGGCTGGGGCGCCAGGATTCGAACCTGGGAATGTCGGTACCAAAAACCGATGCCTTACCACTTGGCGACGCCCCAGCAGGCGGGCCGTGCCCGCTGCGCGCGGCCTTATAGGACGAGCCGGTGGAAAGCTCAATGGTAGGAATAGGGGAATAGGGCAGTAGGGCAGTAGGGCAGTAGGTATGGCTGGAGTGCACCCCAAAACTGAGACAAGGATATAAGGGACAGTCCTGAGAGAGGGACTGATGCCTC